>WNDP01000179.1 GCA_009912575.1 Acinetobacter bereziniae | reverse complement strand
CTATGGAAAAAATGGTCAGGCTATCATCACCGAAGTTTGGTCGAAACTAAGATGCATTGCATCAAATTATTAGGCGATAAACTCAGTGCTAGGAACTTTCAAAGCCAAGTCAATGAGGTACATGCCCGTATAGCTATTTTAAATAAATTTACAGAATTAGGCCGACCTCATACTCAAGTTGTCACTTAAATTTGAGGCGCCTAGGAGAACTTTGCCTTTAAATCCTTTATGCAACAAAGCCCATTCAAATTAAAACATTTGATGCAACTATACAGGGAAATCCTATGCCGAATATTCAAATTGTTTCTAAGCAGACTCATCAGGTTCTGGACTTAGCGGGATCAGTTCATGTCAAGCTGGTAGAGAATTCAGTTGTCATCATCAATGTTCAGAAAGAGGATGTCGTTACAACAGAAAGAGAGGGAAGTGCATTAATTATTACCTTAAAAAAGGGGGTGTAAAAACTGGTGATCAATTGGAATTGTACCAAGATGGGAATCTTATAGAAACGCTTATATTGACTGCCAATCAGACCAATTGGGTGATTGAACTGCCAGCGTTAGCTGATGGTAATACTTACCAATACACAGCACGTATCGTGGATGTAGCAGGAAATACAGGTAATTTATCTTCAGTATTCAACATTAAAGTCGATACAACAGCACCAACAGCAAGCGTAAATATCACTAGTTATGTTGATAATGAAGGAATTCATCAAGGAAGCTTTGGCTCAGATACCACAACTGATGACCAGACCCCAGTGCTAAAAGGGACTTTAAACGGCAGTTTGAACGCAGGTGAAGTGATTCAGATTTTCGATCGTGATAACCCAACAGTTGCAGTTGGTATTGCCATCATAGATGGACCGACAGACTGGCATTTCCAATTGCCTACGCTGGGGCAAGGCACGCATAATTATTATGCCGTGGTTGTCGATTTAGCGGGGAATCGAGGTGCACTATCTACTGACTTTGATATTGTCGTTGATCTGACTGCACCAACTCAAACGACCACTATTATTAGCTTTACAGATAATGTTGGGGTGTATACAGGAGATTTTCTGAGTGGGACACAGACTGATGATACGACGCTAGTACTCAACGATACGATTGACAATGGCCAAGCAGTGGATGCTAACGATACGGTTCTGATTTATCAGGGTAGTACCTTGTTGGGCGCTGCAACTTTAAATGTAGCACGAACAGCTTGGACTTATGCCTTGTCTGGATTGAATAATGCTGACAACCTTAGCTATACCGCAGTTATTGTAGATACAGCGGGTAATTTGGGGACTACATCTGCTGCGTTCCAGATCATTGTTGATACGGCCAAACCGACTGTCACGGCAACCATTGCCAGCTATTATGATGATGTCGCACCAACGACAGGTGTGTTCGGCAATAACAGTATCACCAATGACCAAACACCAACTTTGAGTGGTTCGGTCAATGGGACACTCAATGCGACCGACAAAGTGGCGATTTTTGAGAACGGTAATATTATTGGTTATGCAACACTTTTTGGAAACAACTGGATCTATCAATTACCAACATTGGCGGATCAAGCGAGCCATACTTTTATCGCTAGAGTGGATGCAGCAGGTAATCTATCTGACCCTTCAGCCAGCTTTACCATAAATGTAGATACCACTGCAGTGGCAGTTGGTATTGCTATTGCATATTATCAGGATGATAGCCATACGGGTGCGCCAGTGAATAAAGTGTCAGGTACAGAAACCAAAGATACGACACCACTACTAACAGGAAATCTGGGTGCGGAATTGCAAACGGGTGATCGAATTGACATTTATCAAGTCGATACAGTCGCAAACACCTCTACATTGGTGGGTACGGTTTCTACAGTTGTCGGTACCATTTGGATATATCAACTTCCTGCATTGACTGATGGATCTTACAGTTACCGTGCGGATTTGGTAAATAGTTTGGGCACCACAACATCAAGTTCAAGCGTGTTTAACTTGACTGTAGACACCATTGCACCGACTACTCAAGCGACCATTACTGTTTATAACGACACAGTGCCTTTATTGACAGGCGACTTCGGTACAGGAACCTCGACCAATGACAGTCACGCCTTACTCAAAGGGGCGTTATCCGCAGCATTGCAACCAGGTGAAGCGCTACATATTCATGATAGTAATGGTAATCTGGTGGGTACAGCGAGTGTTACTGGAACCAGTTGGGAGTTAGCTTTAACTTCAACCTTGACGAGTGATGGCATCTATACTTTTAATGCTCAGGTTGTGGATGCTGCTGGCAATGAAGGACCAGTATCTAATGCGTTCACTTTAACACTTGATACCTCTGCACCGAAGCAGACCGTAGCAATTACAGCCTATACCGATGATGTTGGGGTTAAAAAAGGTGATTATCTTTCTGGTAGTTATACCGATGACACTCAACCCGTGTTAAAAGGGACCCTAAGTAGTGCCTTGGGTTCAGGTGAGGTGTTAAGTGTTTATGAAGGCAGTACTTTGGTTGGTACAGCTACAGTTACAGGGCTCAACTGGACTCTGGCAATTACCACACTTGGATTAAGTCAAGGCAGTCATAGTTTTACTGCTCGCGTTGAAGATGCTGCAGGAAATCAAGGGGCATTGTCTAATAGCTTTAATTTAATTGTCGATACCATCGCCACTTCGCAAACGGCAACGATAGATGCTTATATTGATGATGTTGGTACCTTGGAAAGTAAAGGCAGTGGCACCACCACGGATGACACTATGCCAACGCTGAGAGGAACTGTAACTTCAGGCGTACAAGCAGGGTGTACCATCAATGTTTATCAAAACGGCGTATTGGTATCTTCAGTTGAGTTGATCGCAGGTCAAACGGCATGGACCTATACACCGTCGACAGCACTGGCGTTTGGAGTTATAACTATGTTGTTAAAGTGGCCGATCAAGCTGGAAACGAAGGCACACCGACTGCAAACTTTAATTTGACTGTAGATACGACAGCTGCATTTATTGCACTGAGCACCGATACCAATGCTGTGCTCAGTGGTGGCTATACTACACTGAATGATGCGGTCAATACCGATATGGTGACTCGTGACAGTACACCTGTGCTCAGCGGAAATATTGGACGAGGTTTGCAGGTCGATGAGCGCGTGGTGATTAGTCTGGATGGTGGCAACAGCTGGATTGCAGTACAAAACAGCGTGGGTGCGACAACGTGGAGTTATACCCCAGCAGCTTATACCGCATCAACCATAGTACCGTTACAGGTACGGGTGGAAAATACTGTCAATGGTAGCCACGGCACCACCACCAGCACCAGTTATACCATTGATCTGACAGCACCAGCGATGTCGCTGACGACGCCAGATTTGGCCAATGCTGCAATTGTTGATGCAGACGGTGACAAGACCATATTGGCATCAAGTACACTCACATTTAATAGTGCAACAGACGGTACTGCAGAAATCGGCAGTAATGTGGCCATGATATATGATGTCAATGGCGACGGCATTTATACCGAAGGTGTAGACCGTGTTGTAGGCAGTGCCTTGGTCGGTGCAGGTGGCAGTTGGAATATGTCATTCAGTCTGGCAACCGGTTCTTATCAACTTGGTTACGTGGTGTGGGATGCTGCTGGAAACCGAAGTCGTTTGAGCGGAACCACAGAATATGATGTGGTCAGTACATTGGGCAATGCCGCTGCTATAAACAGTGCATTTGGTCTCACCAATACAAACAGTTACGGCAGCAGTATGATGATTAACAGTACAGGCAACTGGACTTTTATCAGCGATCAGGCCGTGTATAGCGGAACTTCAAATACTAGCTACACGACAACCAATTTAACATTAGGACCTACTTCAACATCTTTCTCCTTGGGTGATTTTGATTTGGATGGTTATGTTGACATTATTGGTACTACTCAAACCTTGGCAACTACGACACCTATTTGGAAAGGGATAGCTGGCGGTGGTTTTACTGCTGGAACGGTATCCACTGGAGATGATACTGATTTTAGTGGTGTAAGTTTCATCGATATGGATGGTGATGGTTATTTGGATGTTTTCATTGGAGGGCGTGTCAGTGACTCAGCCAGTTTCCTAAAAAACAATGGTGGAACATTTACTGTTTATGGTAAGGCATCAGGTACCACAGCAACAAATATTAATAACTTTACGGCTGATCGAGAAAACTCTGCTGTCGATTTAAATAATGATGGTATGGTCGATCTGGCTGCACATGTTGGTGTGACCAGTCAGACTGGTGCAGCAGCAGCTTATACCTTAGGGCTGTTGTTAAATAATGGTACAAGCAGTGTAACAGGTACAAACTGGACACAATCGCAAACCATAGATAATGTTTTTGATGTGATCAGAGGTTCAGCTAGCTCCATAACACCTGTGTCGATGACTTGGGCTGACTTTAATGGTGATGGTTATCTGGACTTGTATTTAAACACCACCAATACGGGCACAACAGCCAATAGCAAAATCTTCCTGAATAACGGTAATGGCACTTTGGCAACCACAGGGATTGCCATTGCAGGGGATAGTCTGGCTGGTGAAGCCTCTGTAGCCGTTGACTGGAATGGTGATGGGAAGATGGATGCGATCGAGGTCGATTATGCGACAGGCATCGCCAACCTTTATACCAACAGTGGTAGTGTTGCAGCAGGTTGGAAAACGACTCAGTTGGCAGATCTGGCAAATAATTCACTCAGTGGTGTATCGGCTGTTGACTACGATTGGGATGGTGATATTGACCTGTTGGTCGGCTTTAATGGTGCAAATGCAGCAACACAATTAATTACCAATAACAATCAAGTGAAAGATGGTACAGCCTTGCATTTACGTATCGTCAATGCCGAAGGACACAATGTTTATTATGGTAATACCGTACAAGTGTTTGATTCCAATGGTCGTTTGATGTCTACACAAATCATCAACCCGCAATCAGGGAATTGGGTCAATGATGGTTCCGCAATCGTTAATGTATTTGGTTTAGATGCTTCGGAAACCTATACAGTGAAATTACTTGCCAACAGTAACGGTATATCCACTGTTTATGCATGGGATGTTAAAACAGGTGCAGCAACCGATGCACAACTATTAACCACTAAAGGTGTCACGACTGCCAATGCAACCACATTGGTCGGTACGGGGTATAATGATACTTATGTGGTTGATAATATTGTCGGTGGTACCACGACTTATAATGGTGGTGGGGGCTGGAGTTTACCTGTGTTAAAAGGTGAAAACAAAACCTGGGTTGGCACAGGGGGTATGGATATTGTTGATTACCAAAAAGCAACTAGTGGCGTCAATGTCAATCTGCAAACTGGTAGTGTCTCAGGTTGGGGCACATTGACCGCACTGAGCAATGTAGAGGGTGTACGTGGTAGTGCGCAGGCAGACACTTTGACTGGCAACAGCGATGACAATATTTTTGAAGGGCGTGGCGGTAACGATAGCATTGTATTGGGCAGTAATGGGGGCAATGACCGACTGGTCTACAATCTGTTAAATCCGTCTGATAGCGCTACTGGTGGTAATGGTAGTGATACCGTAACAGGTTTTATTGTAGGCAGTTTGGCAAATTCGGCAAATACAGATGCTGACCTGATTGATCTTAGCAGTTTACTCAGTCGTTACACAGGCACGAGTTACGTCTATTATGATGCGACCACAGGTAATTATGTGCTGGATACGGCATCTGCTGGTTTACGTAACTATTTGCAGGTCAGCAGTAACGGGACCGACACTTTGGTTTCTATTGACATGACAGGCAGTGCTAACTTTAGCACACCGCTGTTGACATTAGTGGGCGTAAACACCACGCTGGAAACGTTGCTTGCCAATGGTCAATTACTTACAGGTAGTACATCGACACTGTCAATCCATATCAATAGCCAAAGTACCACCGATACCACACCGATTATTTCAGGCAGTTTGCCGATAGGATTAACGGCTGGGCAAGTGTTGCAGGTCACAATAAATGGCGTGACCTATAGCAGTGCCAATAATGCGGTGGTGATAGATCAAGTCAACAAGACTTGGTATGTACAGATTCCTACTACATTGGCTTTGGGCAGTTATGACGTCTCAGCCGTGATGAAAGATGTAGCAGGCAATATTACTAATGGAAGACCGAACAGCTCAGGAATTGCAAATTATCAGCAATCCAAGTGTATTGACGCCAAATTGGGGTAATGCTGAAACTGGTAATATTGTAGGAGCTACAACGGTTTCATTGGGACAAAACGGTTTATGGTCATTCTTCCAGAGCAGTCCAACAGCGAGTGAAGGTACCCTTTATAACAGTACTGGATTGCATAATTACACCAGTATTACACTCAGTGGTGCAGGTGGTGGAATATCGGGTGCTTCATTTGCCGACTTCCAGCGTACAGGTTATGCTGCAATATTGAGTCAAACTACAAGCAGTGCGTCGAATCAAACTTTATGGACCACAACCGATGGACTCAACTATAACAGCCAACAGATGATCGGATCTGGAACATCCGTGTGGCATGGCGGTGTGGTCGGTTATGATAAAACTGGGGATGGATATCTAGACTTTGCTTTTGGTGACAGTTATGGAGATTCGACCACATTTATCACCAATACCAATGGCGTATTGTCATTATTGGGGACAGGTGTTCAAGGTAAACCGCCAGGCATGAGCGGAAATAACTTTTCCGAGCTTTCTAGTGTCGATCTCACCAATGATGGTGCTGTGGATGTGGTGATGCATACCACAGCAGCAGGTAATTATGCGCTGTCCTTATTGACTAATAATCAAGCATCCACAACTGCGTTTACACAGACAAATATTAGCGGTGTATTTAAACAGCAGCATTTAATGGAGCTCCTTATGATTCCCCTACTGCTGTTGCAATGACATGGGCAGACTTTAACAATGATGGTAAAATGGATCTGTTCCTTGGCGCAGGCCGAAATGCTGCAAATAACGCAGACACTACAGCGAGCCGTGTTTACTGGAACAGTGGTACAGTGGTACAGGCAGTTTATTTGGTACAACCTCAGGTACAAATGGCGGTCAGGCGACGTATTTGACTGATACACTGGATGGAGGTGCTTCAGTCGCCGTCGACTGGAATCTTGATGGTAAGATGGATATTATCGAATTGCCACGTTCAGGTGTCAGCGCAGTACCAAACCTATATACCAACAACGGCAATGGTACTTTTACACAAAGCACCTTGGGTACAGCACTGACCGGCATCAATGGTGCTTTGGCGGTAGACTATAACTGGGATGGTGCAGTGGATGTAATCGCTTATAAAGGTGGTGCCAATACCATCTTATTGCAAAATACCAATACTGTTGCAGATGGTACCAGTTTGCATCTACGTATTTTGGATGCCAATGGTCTAAACGTGTACTATGGCAATACTGTACAGCTATATAACAGTGCAGGCGTTTTGGTCGCCTCACAAATCTTAAATCCACAATCAGGCGTGTTTGGTGCCGATAGTTCAGGGATCGTCAATTTCTACGGTTTAAATGCCAATGAACGCTATACCGCTGTGTTGATTAAGAGTGTCAGTGGGGTATCTCAGGATGTGGGAGGTTTAGCAAACCTAGCGGGCAACACCATTGAAAATGTTGACTTGAGTTGGACAGGTTTAACTGCAGAGGCAGCTACTAAAGCTTATGTGCTATCAGGCGAATCGAGTAGCAATGTGGCGAATGGCAAATTCATTGGTACGGGTTATAACGATATTTTCTTTGCGACACAAGGAAGCGATAGTTATGACGGCAGTGGTGGTACAACTGTAGACTTATCTAGTAACAGCAATTGGAGTGCGACAGGTGGACTGGATATTGTTGATTATAAATTAGCAGGCAATACTGCATTGAGCATCGATTTGTCTACTACAGCGCTTCAAAATACGGGTTTTGGCACCGCAAGCTTTAATAATATTGAAGGCCTTGCTGGTGGTAGTGGCAATGACACATTTACAGGAAATGCAGCCAACAATCAATTTGAAGGTCGAGGTGGTAATGATACCTTTAATATTGCCAATGGTGGTCAAGATACGTTGCTGTATAAAGTATTGTTAGCCGATGCAACGGGTGGAAATGGTGCAGATGTGGTGAATGGCTTTAAAGTAGGTATCGTTGAAGCCACAGCAGATGCAGACCGTATAGACCTTAAAGCACTGTTGATTGGTTATACTGCCGATGCTGACGGTGCTGCGCATTATGTCAATGGTGTAGCAACCATTGATACAGGTGATACGATTGCCAATTATCTACAAGTCAGTCAAATCGGTGGCAATACCGTGTTAAGTATTGATCGTGATGGTTCAGCGGGTGCCTATGGTATGACAACTATATTGACCTTGAATGGGGTCAACACCGATTTAGAAACATTGTTAGCGAATCATCAGATTATTATCGGATAACTCAACTGACTGAAAAGAGCTGTGATCATGACGGCTCTTTTTTATTTTGTGTTGTTTTTAAGCTTATGCCAAACGTCAAAAGTAAGTTAAACCAAACAATATCATTATTGAGAGCTTGTATCGTATAGATAAGGCATTTTCACAGCCTGATACTTTGAAAAAAGTCTTGAGAAAAGTTTTGATTGATTTGCGTTGGTGATGCCTTACTTTTCTTCAGTATTACCAAACCTTGCGCTACAAACAAAGCAGTGCTTTGTTTTTGCTCATGTTAGTCAAAGGGGATATCCATAATATCGCTTTTGACCAAAAGCGGCATCCATGCCGCCAGCCACAATAGCAATGCTGGGTGAAATTGGCTCATGAAAAAAAGCAAAATCTATTTTATATTCAATCTGAGTCTTATAAAATTTTTGGTGAAATAGAATTAAGTTGAAGTCACATTAATTTAACTTAATTCAGAGGAATGCTATTAAATTGATTCTAGTAGCGAATACATCATTTTGCTCAATTAGAGTCTTGTACTTTAAATAGAAAAGAGCTTGGTTCTTGGCTCAGTTAAGACATTCTTCTATTGGATAAGATATGTTTACTCGTTGCAAACGTCTACCTAGCCTAGGTGATATTTTCTATGATTCATTCATAAAAAAGTAAATCCAAGTATAGGCTTTCCTTGATCTTTAAATATGGTACATTTAATTTAATCTTTCATATGTCCAACTTGTTTATATACATCACAAAATACATTATCAATTGATCATCTTACTTATGCGATATTTCTGCAATTTCTACTTCACGCTGATGATTTTTTTGGGAATTAATTCACGGCTCTATGCACTGGATCAAGTAATCATCATGCCCGAGTCTGCTGCTCTAGAAAATATAGAATATCAGCAAGATTCTCAAGAACCTGATATTGAGCTGGGACAAGAAGATTTATTTCATATTGAAAACCCAGAAAATAGCCTAAGCAGTATCGATGAAACTACAGATCAAAGTGAAGATTTTTTAGAGCAGAGTGAAATCCAGAAAAAGCTAGCACAAGAACATGATCAAGAACTGACAGATTATTCAATTTTGAGCAATCAATTTTATGAAAATGATCGAATTCGA
>WNDP01000178.1 GCA_009912575.1 Acinetobacter bereziniae | reverse complement strand
CGTGATCAGCCTAATACTCATTATCACTCTCTTGCTCTTTTCAAAATTCATAGGTTAGCTCATGCATAAATCTGTTCGTCAATCTATGGCATGGTTTCACTCTTGGATTGGTCTGAGTTTTGGCTGGCTACTGTTTGCAATTTTTTTAACGGGTACTGTGACTTATTATCGTCATGAAGTGAATATGTGGATGCAACCACAATTTGCCAGTATGCAAATCAATCAACAAACAGCCGTGCAATCTGCTTATGATTATCTACAGAAAAATGCACCTGATGCCAAAAGTTGGTATATCGGTATTGCTAATCCCAATAGCCCAGTCAATAAGATTTATTGGCAAAAAGCCGATGGTGGATACGAAAGTAAAACTTTAGATGCCAATACTGGTAAAGAACTCAGCCTTTCTGCAACACAAGGCGGCGATTTTTTTTATAGTTTCCATTATCAGCTATATGGCATGCCCTATTCTATTGGGCGATTGATTGTTACCTTTACTGCACTGATTATGTTTATTGCCTTGATTTCAGGCATTATTACACATAAAAAGATATTCACAGAATTCTTTACACTAAGAGCCTTTAAAGGCCAACGTTCATATTTAGATTTCCATAATATGACCTCTGTGATTGCATTGCCTTTTTTCTTAACCATTACCTTTACAGGACTGGCAATCTTTTTCTACCTGCTTTTTCCTGCTGGTATGAAAAAAACATATCCAGACAACCCATTTCAGTATTTTGATGAAATTCGCAATATTTCAACAACAGCAAAAACTCAAACTGCATTAACTGAAAATATGAAACCGATTCAGTATTTTCTCCAAAAAACACAACATCAATGGGGAAAAACCAGTTTTGATCATATTGCTGTTGACCAACCAAACACACAATTGGCCAAAGTAACAGTGACAGCATTAGAAGATCATTCGATTACGGGTAATCAAGCACAACTGAGTTTTAATGGAGCCACAGGCACATTGTTAGGTAATACTCGTAATAACAGTGCTATCGCAACATTAAGCGCAAGTATGTATGGTTTACATATGGCAAATTTTGCTCAACCACTGTTGCGTTTAGCTTTGTTCTTTTCTGGATTGTTAGGCTGTGCAATGATCGCCTCAGGTTTATTATTGTGGAGTCTAAAACGCCAGTTACAAAAGAAAAATGACCAATTTCACTTTGGTCATTACTTGGTTAATCGACTAAATACAGCACTTATTCTTGGCTTACCCATCGCGATGTTGGGTTACTTATACGCCAACCGAATTGTGACGATTAAAGCAGATGGTCCCAATTATGAAATCTATACTTTTTTCAGTTTATGGTTATTGAGCTTGATTATTGCCTTTTGTACAAAACAATCATATTTGTGGAAAACACAGCTTAAATTACTCATTGTAATGACACTAGCATTGCCTATTTTCAATCTATATTATCTTGTTTCAAATCACTATATTCATTCAATGCATGATTATTGGTTATTTCTTCGTGTTGATATCATGATTTGGATTTTTGCGCTCTTGAGTATATTTTTACATCAAAAAATCACTCCAATTCAAAATAAAGCTGTGGCAAAAATTCAGAAAAAATTAGCACAGAAACAAATTCAGGAATCAACCTCATGATATTGAGTCTTGCATCATTATTGATTTTTATTGCAAGTTATGGGCTTTATCTTGTCAGCTCAAAACAGATTAATAAAACACAGAAAAGTCGATTTTCAGTGCTTAGCAAACATGTTAAATCTGTAAAACTGTCTGCATTCATTTGCATTATCATCGCCTTGTTGCTCTATAACTTGGACTATGGCAACAGCATCTCCTTTGTCGCATTATGTGTACTCAATACGCCACTATTGTTTGGCTTAATTCTGTCGATAAATGATTTAAAACCTAAAACCAAAAAATAACAGTCCCTCTTTCCACCAAGAAGTGCTTAAATTAACTTTATCAAAATGCCTTAATCGCTAAATGTGGTTTGCTCAACATATTGAGCAACAAATCAAGAAATTAAGCACTCTTATATTTTCAAACATAAAAAAATAGCAAATTAATGAAAGCTCTATCTTTTAAATAGCATCATATTTATACCAATATCTACCGAGTAAAATTCAACCATTTAGCTTATTTTCCACCTATTTTTTTACTTATCGTTAAAACAATCACTTTAAAATAATCCATATGACCACCTCTCAATAACAATTTGAATTGCCATTGCACAATTCAACAAGGAATCATAATGAGCACTTTACAAAAAATCACCTGTGTTGCAGATATGCGTGAAATCTATCATCGGCGTGTCCCTAAAATGTTTGTTGATTATTGTGATTCAGGTTCATGGACAGAGCAGACATGGCAGCAAAATACTGAAGATTTTAAAAAGTACTTGTTTCGACAAAAAGTTTTGGTAGATATGGATAATCGCTCTGTTAAAACCGAAATGTTAGGACAATCTGTTTCCATGCCTGTTGCACTTGCACCAACGGGTTTAATTGGTATGCAACATGCAGATGGTGAAATTCTTGCCGCCAAAGCCGCTGAAAAATTTGGTATTCCTTATATCATGTCCACCATGAGTATTTGTTCGATTGAAGATGTCGCTGCTGCAACAACACAACCATTTTGGTTCCAACTCTACATGATGAAAGATCGTCATTTTATGCAGCAACTGATTCAACGCGCAAAAAACGCAAAATGCTCTGCATTAGTGTTCACGGCTGATTTACAAATCATGGGACAACGTCATAAAGACATTAAAAATGGCTTATCAGCACCTCCAAAATTAACCTTGGGCAACCTTATCAATATGTGCACCAAACCAACATGGTGTCTGGGGATGCTGAGAACTCAACGGCGTACTTTTGGCAATATCGTAGGTCATGTTGATGGGATCAGTAATACAGGCTCTCTTGCAGCATGGAGATCAGAACAGTTTGATATGCAACTCAGTTGGAAAGATGTCGAATGGGTTAAACAACAATGGGACGGCAAACTGATTATCAAAGGCATTATGGAAGTGGACGACGCAATCGCTGCTGTAAATGCTGGAGCAGATGCAATTGTTGTTTCCAATCATGGTGGTCGACAACTGGATAGTGCTCCATCGAGCATTTCAGTTCTTGAGGAAATTGTCCTTGCTGTTGGTGACAAAACAGAAGTGTATATTGATAGTGGCATCCGTAGTGGACAGGATGTTTTAAAGGCGATCGCTCTAGGGGCCAAAGGTTGCCTCATCGGTCGTGCATTTATTTATGGATTAGGTGCATATGGTGAACAAGGTGTTTATCGTGTTTTAGAAATAATTCAAAAAGAGTTGGACTTAAGCATGGCATTTTGTGGGAAAGTAAATATTCACGATGTTGACCAACGCATTTTAAGATAACACATCGCTTAACTATACATTTCATGTGGGTATTTAGTCTTGATTTAATTCGATTTAATATCCACGTACATCTTTTTAAAACTCTTGATAAGAATGACGATCAGTTTGATCAATATAATAAATCGTATTTTTTCGATATAAAAACTGGTGTAATTCACACTAAAACTATACAATCTATTGTGCTCCCATTTTCTCTCAATATTCCTGAATTATACTGAAACCACGATCGTGATTCAGGTGATAAGGTCATTTTAATCTTTTATAATTTAATCAATCTATAAAATTTCCATGAGGATTTTATGTTGCTGCAATGGTTTGAGAAGTTAGTAGATCCCTATCCATCAAAAGGTTTAAATGAACCACTACCCACCACATTTTTTGCATTTGTTTGGCAAGCTGCGACTGGTGTTAAACGTTATTTATTGATCTTAATACTTTTTACCGCAGCAACAGCCAGTTTTGAAGCATTGTTTTTTTCACAAATTGGTCATCTAGTTGACTGGCTAACCCAATCTAAGCCAGAAGACTTTTTGTCCAATCACCGTGATAATTTGATTGTGCTTTCCATGATCTTGTTTGCAAATATCTTCTTTGCCAACATGCAATCTATTGTTAGACACCAAATCTTATACAGTAGCTTCCCAATGCGCTTGCGGTGGAGATTTCACAACTTACTGTTACGTCAAGGCTTAGATTTCTTTCATAATGATTTTGCAGGACGTTTGTCCGCTAAAGTCATGCAAACCGCACTTGCTGTTCGTGAATTCTGGGTGATTCTTGGTGATATGGTCACTTATGTGGTGATTTACTTTATTACCATCAGTATCGTACTCGGTGCTATTTCCCCAATTTTACTGATTCCACTGTTATTGTGGTTGGTGCTGTTTATCAGTGCAGCCTTGTATTTTATTCCTCGATTAGGTCGTATTTCCAAAGAACAAGCAGATGCTCGTGCAATCATGACTGGACGTGTTACAGATGCCTATACCAATATTCAAACAGTAAAATTATTTGCGCATGCTGGACGAGAAAGCCAATATGCAAAAGAGTCAATGAAAGAATTCATGCGTACTGTGTTTAAACAAATGCGTTTAGGCACATCTTATGAAATTTGCATTAACTTGCTCACTTTCGTTTTATTCTTTGGTGTTTTAGGTACTGCTGTATGGTTATGGTTGCAAGGTCAAGCTGCTATCGGTGTCATTGCAGCAACAACCGCAATGATTCTCAAATTAAACAGCATGGCTGAGTTTATGATGTGGCAAACCTCTGCTCTGTTTGAAAATGTCGGAACGATTCAAGATGGCATGCAAACTTTAGGTCGCCAAATCAATATCCAAGACAAAGAAGATGCTAAACCACTTGTGGTACAGCAAGGCAATATTCAATTTGAAGATGTCACCTTTGCCTATAACAGTAAAAATGTGATTGATCACTTTAATTTGAATATTCTACCGGGTGAAAAGATTGGTATTGTTGGTCGCTCTGGTGCGGGTAAATCAACCCTAATTCAATTGTTACTGCATTTTTACACCATTAACAGTGGAAAAATCAGCATTGATGGTCAAAATATTGAAGATGTTACTCAAGACAGTCTACGAAAAAATATTGCGCTTGTGACACAAGATACCTCTTTGTTACATCGTACCGTTGCTGAAAATATTAAATACGGTCGTCCCGATGCAACAGATGAAGAAATGTATGATGCAGTTCGTAAAGCAAAAGCTGATGAGTTCATCCCTCAACTATCAGACCTCCGTGGTCGTACTGGTTACGATGCCTATGTTGGCGAGCGTGGCGTAAAACTTTCTGGTGGTCAACGTCAACGTATTGCAATTGCTCGGGTGTTCTTAAAAGATGCGCCAATTTTAATTTTAGATGAAGCAACCAGTGCGCTTGACTCTGAAGTTGAAGCAGCAATTCAATCGAGCCTTGATGAATTAATGGAAAATAAAACAGTCATTGCAATTGCTCATCGTCTTTCAACAATTGCACAAATGGATCGCTTAATTGTCTTAGATCAAGGTCATATTGCTGAACAAGGCACTCATGAAGAATTGATTGCACAAAATGGTATTTATGCTCACTTGTGGCAAAGACAGACTGGTGGCTTTTTGATTGAACCTGAACTAAAGGCCAAAGAAGAAGATACTGAAGCAGAAACAAGCGCTTAGAGAATCTATTTTCATTAAAAAAACCACGTTTTTACATGGTTTTTTTGGATACAACAATTTAAATAGTCGAACCCAATACAGAATATTCAGCGAATGAATTTTTGTCATTTTTCATTGCTGAAAAGTGATGCATCGCTTACGCAAATTAAATTTAACTTTCGCTGCAAAGCGTGACAACACAAGCTTTATATCATCAAATATGATCTATAACGCATTGATTTTTTTCAACTAGAAATGATATTTGCTGTATGAGATTTTTAACAGATTGACTATAGCGATTAAAAATAATGATCAAAGTATCACCGCAAATAACCATCATAATTGCCATTAAAAAATTAAAAAGCTGCCATTCATAAAAAGGCAGCTTTGATAATCATGCGCTAAGCAAACAATGATCATTGTTCAATCATTAACTTAGTACCAATTCATTAATGAAACACCTAAACCCACATAAGTTGCACGGTGGTTATAATCAATCAGGCTCTCTCCATAACCATCAAATATTTGAAAATGACCACGAAGTTTGCCTTTAATTGGGAAAGCCCAATCAAATTGCATTGCACCATGTGAATCATCACCACCCTTTAATGAATGACGAAGCATCAGCGAAAAATCATTGTCATTCCAACGATAAAATGCAGTTAAATCACCACGTCCAATATAGTTTTTGATATCTGGGTTGTTGTCATCTTTAAAATCTTCTTCGATACGATACCAAGGGCGAACCATCAAAGCGAAATTATCTTTTTCAAAACCAAGATTTAAAATCACACGATTCCAACTACGTGAAAGTGGATCAGAACGACCATTAGACTGATGGTTTAAAGTCAATCCCAGTAAGCGTCCATTTAAACCCAATAAATTATAATTGGTTCTAAAGATTAAACTTGCTTCAGGCTCATAGTTTGTTTCACGAAACGGACGAGACTCCTCACTGTTATAAACTTGCCAACGAGAAGATTGTGTATAGCCAAGCCAAAGATCACCATTATTCCCAAACAGATTTTCTGCTGCTTTGGTTTTTAATGAAATTTGGAATTTAGCTTCCATTGATTTTAAATTTTGATCTTCATCCACTGTGTTCTGTGGATTTGGACTCTGCGGAAATTCGTTTTTCTTACTGGTCCAAAAAGCAGGAAGCAAATAAACCGGTTGATGTGCACGTATATTCCATGTACCCAGCTTACTGTCTGGTGACAGTTCCCAGCGTCGATCCAACAATGAAGTGTTTGGATCAATTTTATCCCCATGAATTGCGAATAAATTTTCAGTTTTTTGTTCAATTTTTTCTTTTAGCGTTACAGGCTCAGCTTTCGCTGTTGTTGCTATATCTAAAGCCGCACGTTGCTCCGAAACCAATACTTGTGGTGGAACTGCGGGGGTTTTAAATATTTTATCGTAACACGCCAAACGATCTCCATTTGACTCAAGTGCCACACAAGCTTGCGTGCTTGCTGGGTTAACTTGAGCTGCATCGTCTGCATATGTAGTGGTCACCAAACCAAAACTGAGCATCATTAAGATGCTCAGGTTTACTGGTGTACGTTCAAAACTTTTGAACGACATAGAATTCTCCAGAAAGAATTTATTTTGAGTGAGGGTTTATTGAACGTTACACAATGTATTCAATATCAACAGACCCTAATTAACTTTTTTAATTTCAAAACCTAATTGTTCTAACAACTCTTTTTTGGCAACTGGTGCGACAACTGCTTTTACAGACTTTTGCTCGACCAAATAAGTTTGTGTTACACGCTTAAGATCGTCAATAGTAACGTTTAATAATCGCTCACGTAATTGCTTTCTAAACGCAGGAGTGTGTCCATGAAGCAAGGCATAACATGCTGTAATTGCTTCGCCTGCTGGAGAACCCGGCTTATCCATACTTGAAACCAAACCGAGAATCGCTTCTTCAAGCTGATAAGCATGCTGCTCCTTATTCAATAACCAATCCAAACTTGCTTCGAAGTCTTGGAAAGTTTCTGCAAGACGGGGATCACGATAACTATAAAAACGGAAAGAACAAGCATTACCATCGTAACTCGCCCCTCCACCATACGCACCGCCTTTTTCACGGATTGCACTGTGCAAGAAACCATTACGCAAATATCCTGCCAATACCATCAATGGCGCAGCGTCTGGATGTGCAACATCCACAGCTTGATAAGCAGCAGCACAGAACTGGACATTGGCTTGAATCAACCAAGCTTGATCGGCGGAACTGTCGTCTTGAGTGACTGTTGATAAATATACAGCAGATTGATCAACATTCAATTTATCCCAAGCAGTCTGGACTTCTTCCAATAAACGCTCAGAATGGTGCTCTTCACAAACCAATAAGAACTGTTTAGGTGCGAGCATTAAACCACGATGAATTGATTTTAATTCGTCAATAAAAGCATTGTAGGCAACTTCATCATTTTCGATTTTGGCAACCAAGTCACCAAGCCAGTTTAATGCACCCAAACCTGTATTGTCATAATCTCGTTTTGCCAAAGCACTCATATTGCGAGATGCAATTTGCATTGCATAACTATGCCCTGAACCCGATAAACGTGAAGCCCATCGTGTCTTACGTTGTTGTAATAACTCGATGATACGATCTTTCTCATCAAATCTTAACTGTTCAAAAGCCAGCTTCAATAATCCAATTGCATCAAATCTATCAGTTAAAGATTTAGTTGTCAGTGTTAACCAAGCACTGATCTGTCCTTTATCATCGGTTTTAGAACGCAATGATGCGCCCATGCCTAAACCGCCACTCACCGCAGTTTGAAGTTGTTGAAGTTGCAAATAAGCATATTCACCAGCACCAACTTCCCCCATTAAAACGGACAACAAGTTGAAATAAGGTGATTTTACAATTTGATCAGGAATTTGAATCAACACTTGTTGATAGTAAATACCATTAGTCCCTGCATGATACAAATTCAATGGTGTATCAATGCCATTACAGATAATCTCACGTAATTGACCCTGTACAATTGCCAACTCAGCAGGAATATCTTCTAAACCGACTTTAGGTAATAGGTCTAAATCATCAGGTGTTTCTTGACGAATTTTTAAAGCTTCAGTTTGTGCATTAATTTCAGCTTTATCAACATCCGTCAACGCCGCTCCAATTTTTGCTAAGCGGGCTTTTTCATCTTCGGCTTCTTTAGCAGATTTGTTTGCGTCAGGTACAAGCGTCATTTGCACACGATGTGGATTATCCAATAAATGTACTTGGATTAAATTTGACAACCACATCGGATCTTTAAGTTCTTCTTTTACCTCAGCAATAACGGTATCTACATCCCATGCATGTATTGGATCATTGTGATGAATTGCGCTACCCAAACCATTCAAAATCAATGTTAAACCATATGGTGTACCATCACCGCTGATTTCTCGTTGACGCAATTCAATTTGGTGTAAAATCGCATCTACCATATCTTTATCAATCGGTTTTGAAGCAACGTCTTGTAAAATATTTAACACACCTTGTTTAAATACTTCTGCATGCTCTGGGTTTGAACCTTGTACACCACAATAAAACGTCATTTCATAGTTTGAATCATCTACTCCCATGATCGGGCCTGTAGACTGCGCATAACCACAAGTTTCTAAATAATGGCGTAAAGGTGAAGCAGAGTTTTCTAATAAAATTCCTTCAACCAAACGCATGCCTAAACGTAATTTGACATCACTGGTTTTTGGCAATAACCACGAAAGAATATGGTAAGTCTTGTCCTTTAAATCTTCTGCATCAACAGCATAAGTCTCTTGCACTTCAATTGGTGCAGTTAGGCGCTGCTCTTCTTTTGAATAAATCGTTTCGCCTTTGGCAAATTTAGAAAGTGCTAACTTTTCAAATTGCTCTTGTAAGTGATAGGCAGATTCGTCACCGAAGGTCATAAAGATTGCATTACTTGGATGGTAGTGTGATTTATAGAAAGCCACCAACTCATCATAGCTAAGATCTGGAATGTCTTTAGGGTCACCACCAGAATTATAATGGTAAGTGGTTTTTGGGAATA
>WNDP01000177.1 GCA_009912575.1 Acinetobacter bereziniae | reverse complement strand
TCGACCATGTTTGCCTTTGGGGGGAGCGTACCATTGGGTTTTTGGATCAAACCAAATTGTTAAATTACCACGATTGATCAAAGCACGATTGTAGGATGACCAATTTGTTGTACGATAAATTTTAGGTGTAGGCTTATTCATCTGAGAATTATATTGCTGAGTAAGCCTTAAGAGGTAGGTTTATGCAACAAAGCCTCGATCATTTAAGAAAATTTTAAAAAAATCACCGATGGAATATATTATTAATTTAAGAATTAATCATGCGGCAGAGTTAATTTTAGAGAGAAATATGGCAATAGCCAATATGGCAGAATACGTGGGTTATTCTTCTTTAGCATTATTTAATCGGCATTTTAAGAGTATCAAAAGAATATCTCCACGCGAATACAGATTAAAATATAATAAACAATTTATATAATATTTCTGATGATTTTAGAGTTGCAGAATCATCAGATGAATTAATCAATAACATTTGAGATGTATTATTTTTTTTGCTTCACTCATTTTAATCAAACGAGCAAGATCAATTGTTCTTTCATAGATTAAATCCGCCGCATTGATACAGGCATCTGTTAGATTCATCGGCCCTGAAATTAAAGAAAATGCTGCACTTACACCATAGTCATAAAGCGCTTGATAATTTTCACCCAAGGCCCCTGCAATCACGATGACAGGTACGTTCGCTGTTTGCGCAATCTGGGCAACGCCGAATGGAGTTTTGCCATTTAATGTTTGTCCATCAAATTTTCCTTCCCCTGTAATGACCCAATCTGCACCTTGGATTTTACTGGAAAGATGATTGAGTTCTGCAATCACTTCTACACCAGATCTGAACTCAGCATTTAAATAAGCTTTAGCAGCAAAGCCAAGCCCTCCAGCTGCACCCGAACCTTGCTCATTGCGCTTATCGTGACCTAATAATTGCTCGGAAATATCAGCAAAATGAGAGAGTGCTTGATCGAGTTGTAATACCTGATCTGGCGTGGCTCCTTTCTGTGGTCCAAAAATATAAGATGCACCATTTTCACCGCAGAGTGGATTACTGACATCCGCAGCTAAAAGAAACTGTGTTTCTCGAATACGTGGATCAAAGTCAGTTAAATCAATTGTTGCTAAGTGTTGAAGTGCTAGACCACCAGCAGCAATTGGATGGTGGTCCTTATCCAAAAGTTGCGCACCTAAAGCGGATAAAAGTCCTGCGCCAGCATCATTTGTAGCACTACCTCCTAAAGTTAAAATAATCTCTTTGGCGCCTGCATCAAGTGCAGCAAGAATGAGTTCACCTGTCCCAAAGGTACTGCTTATACATGCATCACGTTGCGAGGGTTCAATAAACTGAATCCCACTTGCTTGTGCCATTTCAATCACGGCAATTTTTTCATCTTTTAACCAGCCCCATTGGGCGAGTACAGACTTTCCTAAAGGGCCTTGAACAGACAGTTCTCGCCATTCTCCCCGACATACTTCAAGTACCGCCTCAATTGAACCTTCACCACCATCTGCCATAGGACAGAGTGTAATTTCTGCTTCTGGAAAAACAGTTTGCCAGCCCGACGCTATTGCTTGAGCAACCTCATGTGCTGACAAACTGTCTTTAAATGAATCTGGTGCAACGATAACTTTCATAAATATTCTCAAAGAGCAGTTTTTTGAAAAAAGAAAAGGTTTTTAACAATGATTTGTCTGAAACGTTTTATCTTTGGGCATTTATCCAGTGTTTCTTAACCCCGCAGCAATACCTGCAATACTCACCATTAAAGCTAGATCGACGGGGGTGTTTTCTTGATGATCGATCATTGGCTAAGTAATCACGTCGCCGTTTCATTAATTCGGCTTGTAACAAATGCAATGGAAGCAAATAGGGTTTGCGAATTTGCATGGATTGATCAAGAACCTCATTGCTACTCAGTAAGTGAGATTCATCTTTAACGAGTAGAAGTGTTTCAATGGCTTGCTTTAATTTAAACCGTAAGTCATCTCCCAGTTTTTTTTAAACTTTCATCATCTGTTAAATGAGATTCATAATAGAGGGCAATTTGACAATCTGCTTTTGATAATACCATTTCCATCATATCGATTAAGGTTTGAAAGTAAGGCCACTGTAACAACATTTCATCGATTGAGGATTTTTTACCCTCCTTTAACATTTGATAGAGGGCTTCATCTGTACCTAACCATGCAGGTAACATTAAACGTATTTGTGTCCATGCAAATACCCATGGAATTGCACGTAAAGACTCAATCCCACCATTTGCTTTGCGTTTCGCTGGACGTGAACCCAAAGGAAGCATTTGTAACTCTAGCTCAGGAGTAACCGTGCTTAGGTATTTGACAAAATCAACGTTTTCTCTGACCATTTTTCGATAAGCCTTTACCGAGATATCGGTCATTTGGTGCATTAACTCACGCCATTCCTGCTTAGGAATTGGAGGCGGGAGTAAGGTTGCTTCCAAGGTAGCTGCTGTATAAATTTCAAGATTTTGTAACGCGATACCCTCTAAGCCAAATTTAAAGCGAATCATTTCTCCTTGTTCCGTGACACGTATTGCTCCAGAAATTGAACCAGGTGGTTGTGAAAATAAAGCTTGTTGAGTAGGCGCTCCACCTCGGCTGATAGAACCTCCTCGACCATGAAACAGGGTGAGTTGAATACCATGATTTTTGGCAACTTCGGTCAGTTGCTCTTGTGCACGGTATTGGGACCAATTGGCAGACATAAAACCAGCATCTTTGGCAGAGTCAGAATAGCCAATCATGACTTCATGCTTTGCTTGAATGTGTTGCTTATACCAATCGATTTGGAATAGGGCGTCCATCGTATTTGCCGCACCCTCTAGATCTTTGAGGGTTTCAAATAAAGGAACGACTCGTAATGGTTGTAAAATACCAGCTTCTTTCTGCAAAAGAAGTACAGCCAGTACATCACTTGGGTGTTCTGTCATTGAAATAATATATGCACCTAAGCTTTCAGATGGTTGTGCTGCAAGCATCTGCATGGTCGCAAAAACTTCTTTGACATCAGGATGCTCAATTAAGCTATTGGATGAACTTTTGAAGTATTTAGGCAGCAATGGACGCTTGTTCTGTAATTCTTTGATTAAGAAGTTTTGCCGTGCTTGTTCTGTCCAAGATTCAAAATTTCCTAAACCTAGATATTCAGTCAGCGCTGAAATGGCTTGACGATGCCGACCAGATTCTTGACGAATATCGAGTTTGAGTAACTCAATACCAAAGCAATTAATTCGATAGATGAAATCTCGTAATTTACCATTAGCAATTTCAGCTAAATTGCACGCCATGAGTGAACGATGACAAAGCAACAAAGGTGCAAGTAATTCATTTTTATTTTGAATCACCAAATTCAACTGATCATTACACGCTAAACCTTGTAACTTTAGACTTAACCAGTTTTGCGTTGCTTTTAGCCGGTCACGTATATGACGTAAATATTCGCGATAAGGCTCAGGATGGTCATAACCTAAAGCCGAACTAAATTCTTCAGAACAAGCTTGAAGCGACAGTTCCCAGCGCAAGTCTTCAAGATCTTTGAGATAGAGGCTCGCTGCTTGCCAACGAGACAACCAAAGCACTTCTTGTGTAATGTGATGAGTGACATTTGGGTTGCCATCTCTGTCTCCTCCCATCCATGACGCAAAGCGGATTGGGCAAATGTTTAGGGGGAGATGTAAGTCACAATTTTTAAAGACCAGAACCTCCAATTCACGAATAAATTTGGGTATTGCGTTCCATAAGGTCTGTTCGATGGTAGTGAAGCCCCACTTTGCTTCATCCGTCGGTGTGGGGCGATTATGGCGAATTTCATCAGTTTCCCAAGCAGAGCAAATAAGTTGCTTTAAATCCTGCATGATGAGTTGATGTTCACGAGGTGTGAGCTTGTGTTGATCCAACTTTGACAGGCAATCATTGATTTTGTCATATTTTTGAATCAGTGTACGGCGACTGACTTCTGTGGGGTGAGCCGTTAATACCAATTCAATGTCTAACTGACATATTTGTTCAAACAATTGCTTTGAGGTGATTTTATGTTGGTTAAGCTTCTCAAATAATGTCACAAGTGGATTTGAAGATGGTACTTGTTCATTGAGTTCACTTTGACGTCTATTACGCACAACATGATATTGTTCTGCAATATTGGCAAAATTTCATCATCTTGCAGATTTAAAAAGATATGCTGAAGCTGTTTTTCAGCCTCCACTTGACCATCTCGGGCAGCCTTGGATAAAGCACGAATTTGCTCAACCAAGTTGAACAAGTTATCACCTGCATGGCTTTTTAGGGTTTCTCCTAAGAGATTCCCTAAAAGCCGAACATCTTCACGTAAAGCACGATCACTTTGTCGAATCATATTTCACTATCCAGTTTTCTTGTCTAAACTCATGATGCTTTGTTTTGAAGCCATGCATAGACTCCAATCGCTGCAAAGCAAAAAGTTGGAATGATAAAAGCCAATTGAATATTTTGAAGATCTGCAATTAATCCCATGAAATAGGGGGAAATCGCTCCTCCAACTAAAGTCATCACCAAAAATGAACCTGCTTTTTTGGTATGTGGTCCTAAATTTTTGACTCCCATTGCAAAAATGGTGGGATACATAATTGAAGAGAAGAAGAAAGAAAGGATTAAGGCATAGATTGAAACCACAGATAGACCCGAAACAACCACGGCACATAAAATGACATTCATGACTGCATAGCTAATCAACATGCTGACTGGGGAAAATGAACGCATTAAAAAAGTGCTTACAAAGCGTCCAATCATAAATACGATCAAGCCTACAGAGAGTAAAAATGATGCTTTTTGGGGGGTGAGTCCTGCCCAGTGATCAATAGCAAAATTAATAAAGAATGAGCAAATACCGACATGAGCTGCTATCCATGCAAACTGTGCAACGAGTGCGCCTGTAAAATTCGGAAATGACCAAATAGAGCGAGCTTGATGAAGTTTGTCATCACGTTGTTTGGTCATTTGCACTTCAGGAAGTGGTGTTTTTGCAAAAATGATCATCATAATCACGACCACAAATGCTAAACAAACATAGGTAAACATCACTGGATCAAATGTAAGTTGACCAAAAGCAATTGGTGGAGCAAAGAACAATGCCCCTCCAATCAATGGACCAATAAATACGCCTAATCCGTTAAAAGACTGTGCGAAATTCAAACGTCTTTCCGCATGTTCAGGTTCGCCTAATATAGAGGCATATAATTTTGCAGCAGTTTCTAAGCAACCCAAGCCACAAGCGAGTATGAAGAGTGCAAAGAGAAACATACCGAATACGGCAGCATTTGTGGCAGGAATAAACAGCAATGCACCTAATGCAAATAAGCCTAAGCCGACTTGGATGCCTGCTTTATATCCAAAGCGTTCCATAAACAACCCGATGGGTAGGGCAATTAAAAAATACGCACCATAATACGCTGCTTGAACAAAGCCAGATTGGGCTTTGGTGACATGCAGTGAGTCTTGAAAGTGCTTGTTTAATACATCCAATAGTCCATGTGATAATCCCCACATGAAAAACAGGCTAGTGATTAATATAAATGCAATCCTGGTCGCAGACTTTGGATAGCTGATTGGATCATTTACGGTTGTGTTGTTATGTACGTCCATGTGTATTTTCCTATTCTATTTTTAAGGGAAAAATCGAGGAGCTTTGCTCCGCGTAGGGTGTCTATTCGGCTTCAATGCCACCATAGACCGCTAAAAATTGTGTCATGCGTTGAGAATGGCTAATTCTGGTTGGATGAGTGCTCCAGCCTGATCTGCTAAACGAAATATTTTGCAGTATTGGGACAGGCTTCGAGCAGATTGCATTCCTCCTAACATGCTGAAGTGATCTTGGTAACCATTTAGCCAAGCCAAAAACACAATGCCTGCTTTGTAATAGCGCGTAGGTGCACAGAAAATTTCTCTAGAAAGATGTACTGTGGGTTGGATAATTTCTTGATATCGTTGGTGCTCACCGTTTGCTAAGGCGACCAGTGCATGAGCAGCAACAGGGGCGATGGGATCAAAAATTCCAAGTAAGGCATGCGAAAAACGCTCGCCATCTTCTGCAATTAATTCACCAAAATTAAAATCATCTCCTGTATAAAGCTTTACACTTTGAGCTAATCGACGTCGCAGTTCAATTTCCCATTTTGCTTCCAAGAGGGAAATCTTGATGCCATCCACTTTGTCGATATTTGCTTCGATGATGGAGAGAACGGTTTCCATTGCTGTGGGAATATCCGTACTGCCCCAATAGCCGTGCAAATATGGGTCAAATGCTTCACCTGGCCAATGTAGAATCACTTTGCTCTTAGCTTCTTGTAGTAATGTTGAATATACCTTTTGATAGTCTGTTGCATCTTTTGCAGTTGTACACAATGCACGGCTTGCCATTAAAATTGCACTGGCTCCAGCATTATTGACCACTTCAAATTGTGCTCTATGCTCTATATGCTTGAAGAACATCCGCTAAGGTTGTTTCAGTATTGACTCGCAATTGGTCTGTGCCCACGCCACAGCTGAGCATTGCTCCGGGAATTGTTTTTGCATGTGCTGCACTGCGAGTAATCAACTCAGCAGATTCTTCCCAGCCCAACCCCATCCCACGTTGGGCGGGTATCCATTGCTTCGGCAACTCTAAAGCCTAAACGCCATAAATATTCACGAAATGCCAATGTTTTATCCCAATCGATTGAGAGCGTCTCATCCCAAGGATTTCCAGACTTCATCGGTTGTACGACTACATGTGCAGCAGCGTAGACAATCCGATTCATGGCCCCTTTCGCAGGTGATGCAAAAGGGGACTGTGCATATTTCAATGTATACAGTTCAAGCGTTTCTTCATTCAGTGAAGGCAAGCGTATTTTCATGAGCTTTATCCGTGATGTGCAATGTTTTTCCTAAAATGAGATCAGCTGCTTTTTCAGCAACCATGATGGTTGGTGCATTGGTATTACAGCTTGGAACCCGTGGCATGACAGATGCATCCACAATTCTTAAACCATCAATGCCATGGACTTTCAGATCACTTGCAACCACAGCATCATCCCCATTTCCGATTCGGCATGTCCCAACAGGGTGATGATCTGTTTTTGCATTTGCACAGGCATATTCAAACAACTGTTGATCTGTGACTTTAGAATTTCCAGGAAGTTTTTCTTCTAGAACAAAGCGTTTAAGTGCAGGTTGACTGAGTATTTCTCGTGCCAAACGTAGTCCTTTCATTGACATTTCTCTGTCATAAGGATCTGCCCAATAATTAGGGTCGATAAGAGGTGCGCTAGATGGGTTTGCATTCGCAAGCCTAACAGTTCCTCGTGAACGGGGTCTTAATAGAGCTGAGTTGAGTGTCACGCCAGGATTGGTCATATGCTCGACCCCTGATTCAATTCCAGAACCCAAACCTAAATGAAGTTGAATATCGGGAGAGCGTGCTGTTTCATCGGCATACCAAAAACCGCCTGTTTCAAAAAGACTAGATGCAACTGGCCCCTTTTTGAGTAGCAGATATTGCAGACCTGCCCAAGCTGCTAAAAATGGTGAAGAATAGGCATCATAGGTATGATTGCCTGTACATTCGGCGATTACAAATAGGTCTAAATGATCTTGGAAATTAGCACCAACCCCCGACAAATGATGTTTAAGCTCAATGCCTACATCACGTAGGTGATCGGCAGGTCCTATACCTGATTGCATCAATAATTTCGGTGAGCCTATTGCACCACTACTGATAATGATTTCTCGATCTGCGTAATAAATACCAGACTTGGAAGCTTCTGGATGAATCACTTCAACCGCAATAGCTCTTTTATCTGATAGTATGATGCGTTGGGTAAATGCGTCCAAGAGTACGGTTAAGTTACTGCGATGCTGTATTGGGCGAAGATAGGCTGTTGAGGCTGACGATCGTTTTGCATGTAACTGAGTCAGTTGGTAATGCCCCAAACCTTCTTGCTTTTCACCGTTAAAATCGGGATTAAAGGGGATCCCTAACTCTTGACCCGCCTGAAAGAAAGCTTCACAAATAGGCAGAGGACTCACTGGATTGGAAACCCCTAAAGGTCCACCATAAGCGTGGTAATGATTGGCAAAACGTTCATTGTTTTCAGCACGTTTAAAATAAGGTAAAACATCAGCATAAGCCCAACCTTTTGCTCCCACACTCAGCTTCCCATTCATCGTAGTCGGCTGCTGCACCACGGGTATAGATTTGTGCATTAACCGATGAACCACCTCCAATGACTTTGCCCTGAGTAAAACGTAATACTCTGTTGTTTAGGTGCTTCTGAGGAACTGTACTCCAGCCCCATGATCCGCGACCTTTGGTCATTTTCGCAAAACCCGCAGGCATGCTATAGAGTGGGTGTTTATCTTCACCACCCGCTTCTAAGAGCAGGACTTTAATTGAAGGATCTTCACTTAGGCGATTGCCAGCGCTTTTCCTCCAGCAGATTCAACCTCAGCACACAAGGCTGTGCTTTTAGCGTCTTCATGACGGCAGGTGAACACAATATCGAAACCTTCACTGGCCAATTGCAGCACCACGGAGGCCCCAATTCCTCTACGACCACCTGTAATGAGTGCTAATGGTTGTGTTTTAATATCTGAAATCCTTGTCATATTGCTTCCTTTTGGAACGTTCCAATTTTAACTTAAAGAAATTTTTCATTAAGACTGAGTAAGCCACCAATGAGTTCTTTCTCCGATATGTAATTGAATAGTTTTCTGTTCTGTATAATCTTCTACGGCATTGAGACAATTCGCGCCCAATACCTGATGCTTTAAATCCACCAAAAGGAAGTTCTGGAAATCCTTCGAGAAAATTATTGATCCAGATGGTTCCAGTATGAATACCTTTTGCTGCTTGTAAGCAAATATCAATATCTTTGCTCCAAACTGCGGCAGAGAGTCCGTAACTGGTTTGATTGGCAATTGTGATTGCTTCTTCGAGTGTGCTGAAGTTGAGTATCGATAATACAGGACCAAATACTTCTTCATGGGCGATGGACATACTCGGTTCAACATTTGTAATAATGGTTGGCTGGAAATACATTCCTTGGGTTGTAGAGATACGTGCTCCACCTAAGCGTACTGATGCACCCTCTGTTTTTGCATTTTTTATCGCTGTTTCGATAATGTTGAGTTGAGTTTCACTGGTAATTGCACCAACTTTCATATCGGGGTGTAGTGGATCACCAACAGGGACTTGTTTAGAACGTTCGATCACTGCTTGTGTGAAACGTTCAGCAATGTCTGTATGAACTAAAATTCGACTGCCACTATTGCAACATGAACCGTACCATGTTTGTCGGAGACTCAACATTCTGAGAAACTACTCCGATGAAAAAATCAAACTATACCCCTGAAATCAAAGAAAGAGCGGTTCAACTTGTTATTGAATCCGAAAAAGATTATCCATCGAATTGGGCTGCAATCACTGCTATTGCTCCCAAGATAGGTTGTACCCCTGAAACACTGCGTGTTTGGCATCAAAAATATTTGGATCAACAAAATCCAGTTAAAGTACAGCATCTTTCAGATCAAGAACGTATAAAACAACTGGAACGTGAAAATAAAGAACTGCAACGCGCTA
>WNDP01000176.1 GCA_009912575.1 Acinetobacter bereziniae | reverse complement strand
TAGCGCGTTGCAGTTCTTTATTTTCACGTTCCAGTTGTTTTATACGTTCTTGATCTGAAAGATGCTGTACTTTAACTGGATTTTGTTGATCCAAATATTTTTGATGCCAAACACGCAGTGTTTCAGGGGTACAACCTATCTTGGGAGCAATAGCAGTGATTGCAGCCCAATTCGATGGATAATCTTTTTCGGATTCAATAACAAGTTGAACCGCTCTTTCTTTGATTTCAGGGGTATAGTTTGATTTTTTCATCGGAGTAGTTTCTCAGAATGTTGAGTCTCCGACAAACATGGTACGGTTCATCTGCAGTTTGTACGTTAGAATCGTTTTGCATTGTTTAGTCCTCCGACTGGGTGATGTAGCACATACGGAAGTGACAGCTTTCGTATGTGCGCTTGTTTAAATACGTTTTAACTCGGATCGTCTAGTGTTGAGTTGAGCCATCAACAAACAAGTTTCATTTATTTCACTATTGGCTTTTTTTACATATAGTTTGCTGTAAGTTGCCATGTTGGCTTTGCTCATCAGCATTAGGTTTTCAATACGACAATCTGTTCGATCCATGTTTTTAAAAGCTACAACGTAACCTTCAGGAATTGGACCATTTTCTTTTTCCCAAATGATTCGATGTTTGTGTTTAAAAACACTAGGTTCTGCAGTTTTTACTAATACATAGCCATCTTTTGAGCAAATACGTTCATATCCGATTGGTCGTGCATTCCATGTTGGTCTACCTTTTTTAAAAGATGTTTTATTTGCACCTTTTAAACCTTTGGTTCCTTTGTTTGCTGGTATGCTCCCCTTTTCAAAGCGTCCAGTTCTTCCTGATTTCCATTTATTTCGAGTACAAAGTCCTTTGATCTGATCATAGGAAAAATCTGTCTGAAATTTTGCATTGATTGCCTCGGTTAATTCTTTCCGTGGCAAAGTACAATTTTCCTGAATAAAGACTAATTGCTCAGCCGTATAATTAATTGGCTTGGACATCTTTCATCTCCAAGGAACTACTCAGTTCAGCTGGTTTTTGATCTCCCAAACCTTTGTATGTAGCAATAAATTTGACTGCTTCTAAATGGGTGTTGTGAGCATCTATAATTCGTTTACTAACATCAGTTATCGCTTTAGTGCGATCCATTTCCTCTTTCAGTGCATCACCTTTTAAATTGTTGTCATTTAAACGGTTAAGTTGCTCAAATAAATGTCGATTTAAATCACCTAGGTTTGACATAGTTTTTTCCTTAAAAAATGGGATTAATCTCGTTGTGATACTGGTTTTTCAAATACCCAGCATCGTTTGGTTGAATTAGTAATTTTGCTTTGAATGGCTTTATTGGCTTCAACAAAGCGATAATGAATGCTGTGACGTAAAGCAGTTTGGAGCTCGTTTAACTCTGGTAATGAATAACGATAATCCGCAGCAACTTTATATAAATGTGCAAAATTGATGGCAAATAGATCTGATTTAGCTGCATGATTGAGATTTGAATCTTTACCAGCAAGAAACGGAATTGCAGACTCCATTTCTTCGATGGTGTTCCAAAAGTTTTGGACGATAATTGAATCTGACTTGATGACTTTGTCGCGTGTCTGAGCCATTGAAATAATTTCTGCTTGTACCTGTTTCTGGATATCCAAAGGAATTTTGACTATGTGTACACATAACGCATCAAAGAGAGCCAAAAACTGTGCGTGATTTTGTACTACACGAGAACTACGCACGTTATATTTTTCTTCATGCAATATGGTGTCGTATTTTTCAAAACCGTGTTTGTAAGATTCCAGTACTGCAGCTTCTTTGGCCAGGCAATTTAAAATGAATTGGCTCACGTCCTGTGGTTCATATTTTTCAAGTCTTCGTGCTGCATATAGGCTCGTTCTACTGAGCTGATCTTTGGTAAATTTAATCTGGACGATACGTTCCATAATTGGTGTTGTTGAAACAACTTCAGCATTTTGGCTGATAATAATTGTTCCCATAAAAGGGGGTTCATATGTTTCATTACCCCCGTTCTTCACACCTTGTGCACCAAGTGAACCGCCATCAAACAATGTTTTAAGTGAATCCCAATCAAATTGCTTTACGATACCCTTTTCGTTTTCTCGTTCAGATTCAATCAATACCACTGGAAGATTCGAGACTTGTCTAAATGTACGAATTAGACCTGATTTTGTTGATTTGACAGGGTCTATACCTTCATATTTGATTCGACCAAACAACTTCCATAAAAATAAGAGCAATGTAGATTTACCAGTTCCTGGTTCACCGCCTGCTTCAAAGAATGGAAATGATTTGTGAATTTTTCTAATTTGTTGTGCATATAAACTGCCGAAAAATGCTGTCAAAGATACCAAGCCACGTACACCATAAGCATCTATTAAGTCCGTAATCCATTCAGTTTTATATTCATTCATCTTTGAATTAATATCCAAAGCGAATGGTTTTCTACATTTTAAATTGGTTTGACGTGGTAACTCGAAGTAATCTTCTTTGTTGATCGTGAATTGTCGACCTGTTTGATACGCAATATCACCTAAAATATAAGTTTTATGATCAGCGTTGTAGCCAACATAATTTATTAACTCAACACGTTTAATATCGGTTAATTCTCGTTCAAGAAATGCATCAAGTTGTGTGCTATTACCTTTATAAAATTTACCTGGTGCAACATGCAAAAGTCTTTTTTTAAACTCAGAAGCCGATGATATATGTGATGCACTAAAGGTATTCTTGATGGTTTTAGCACCGCGCGGAAAGTCAATCTGGAAGTAATAATCCGCTTCGTCAATCTCTGCCATGTACTGATAGTAAAGTCCCCGTGGACGACAATCCATAATCAATTTCGCATCAGCCGCAGCTAAAATTGCTGCATCCCGACGTTCTGCAATCGCTTTATCTTTTTCTTCTTGTGCCCAGTCTTCATTCTCATCAGATTCAAAATCGATGCCTTTCATATAGTCATCGTATTTGTCCATATCTAGCTTGAACCAATAGACTTGATTATTAAAATCAAATGGAAATGATTTTGTACCTTTATGTTTATAGATAAGTATGCCTTTATCCACAGCTTTATCAGCTATAAGCAATGAACCATAATATTTATAGGTTTCTAAATCAGTAAAATTGAGTCGTTCTTGTTTATATAAATCATTCCAATCTGTTTTTTTACGCCCACCAGGAGGAAGAGCCGCTTCACATTCAAAGCCATCGGCTTTGGCTTTTTCAATATTTTTTAAAATTCCATCATGGCCTGCTGGATCGTTATCAAACGCCCATATGAGTTTTGGCAGTGGTTTACCTTTTTCTGCACATTTGGCCAGTATTTGATTTAGAAAAATTGAAGGATAATTATTACTGCTTAAGGCTGAAAAACTGGTGATATCAGACAACCAAAGTGCGATCGTGTCAAAAATGCCTTCAGTAATCCAGATCTCTTGTGATTCAATATAATTGGTATTTGGTGTAAGCCATGCATGGTGTTGAGATGACCAACCAAACTTAAATGTGGTTTTCTTTAAAACGCCTTGTTCATCTAGAATACGTTGCCACCAGCCTTCATTACCCTCTTCATCTGTAATTGGAAAACGAACAGTTACGGAACCAACATTGATATCCTGGTCTTTATAATATTCCTGCGAGTATGTAAGAGGTTTAAGTTGATCAATGGTAAAACCGCGACCTTCAATCAAATATGCGTTTACTGTTTTAAGCGGATCTTCTTGAGTTGGTTTAAAGCGTTTTTCCCATTTTTCGAATAATGCTGGGAATAAATCTTTTACATGGTTTTCGGCACCACAGTTATTTTTGCGTGGGCAGAACACTACCCACGGCTCGTCAGGGTGTACCCATGCTGATGCTTCTTTGTGATTGCATGACGGACATCTGCCACGCAATTTATTACCACTTTTAACTTTAAAATTATAAATGTCCATCAATTTATCTATAACTAAAGCTTTGGTTTCTGGAAACATCATCTTTATTGAACTGCCTTAAAAAAAGTGCTGTCTACGTTTTATTTCTGCACCTGCTAGATTCAGCAATTTTTCTTGAATGCGTTCTCTTGCAAGGTGTTCCATCGTTTCTTCAACTGTGGCCAAACCCAGTTGTTTTTGTACTTCCTTTACAATTTTGAGTTCTTGTTCAGTTAGTACTATTTGGTGTTCAAGCATGTTTTCAGCTCCTTGAAAGCTGTTCTTGAGCGCCTTCACTTAATAACTTTTGCAAATTAAAATCATCTTCAGGATCTTCTATGAGCGTTTTTAGAGCTTGCTTTAAGATCATCTGACGCATGAGAACACTGATTTCAACACCAGTTAAATTGGAAGCTGCTGTTAATAAATTGGTTTCATCATTGTTCAAGTTAATACTGAAGCGGTTATCGCGAAGTTGTCTTTTGAAGCGTCTTGGTTGGATTGACATGATATTTACCTCCATTAATTAGTAACTGCTTGCTTTCCAACGAAATAGGTTTGTGCGATCAGACTTGATCTGCTCATATCGGTTTTCTCTACAATGGCATCGAGTTCATCTACTTCCTCTTTAGGTAAATAGACAACACAACGAACACGACCACCATTGATTTTTTTGGATCGAGGACGTGTAGCGAAAGGTGAAATTTGTTTGCTCATACGGTACTCTAAGGTAATAGTGGTATGCTAAGGCACACTATAGCACATTATTATGTTCTTTAAATAGATAAAGGAAATATTTTTATGCCTTCTATTGACCCTGATGTTGCAGGTGAAATTGCTCAACGATTTAAAATGGAACTTGAAAAAAAGAATTTACGTGCCAAAACCTTGTCACGTGAGATCGGAGCAAGTGAAAATACATTAGGTGCATATGTGCGTGGGAATGTGCCTGATCAATGGGTGTATTTAAACCGACTACAAAAACAAGGCATCGATATTCGTTATGTACTGCTTGGAATAGATCCAGACTTTAGCGGTTTGACGAGTGAAGAAAGTATGTTGCTGAAGGCGTATAGACAGCTTAGTCCTGAAGCTCAAACGACTTTGCTGGGTTTTACAAAAGTAGTGGCGAAAGACCTAGAAAAGTAATGCTGTGCAAATATAAAAAGCCCACTTTTTACAGTGGGCTTCTTAATTATTCCTCTAGTTTAATTTGAACAATTTCTAATTTATGTTCTAAATCCATCAACTTATAAATCAAGTCATTTTGTGTATAAATGATATCCCTATTATCACTGCCTATTTCCAATGATTTTCTCCAAACACGTAGTGAGCTTAAAACCATATCTAAGCATAGTTCTGCATCATTATCTAAATGTTCCATATCAACCTCTTTGGCAATTTGATTTAATTGAAATTGCCAAACACGCACCTCTGTATTATTCCAGATGTGACTGATAACTCTATGTTCTCCATTAAATTTAGGATAAATGAGGTCAGATAGCGATTGTTTTAAGATATCTATGTCGATTTGATTATTCGTATGGTTACTTTTTGATAATTCAGACAAAAGATCGTTAATTTGATCAGGACAAATTGATAAAAACCCCTTCTCTGTATCATGGTTAAATAAAAATTGAGCCTGAACGCATTGATCAACAATCTTGAAAAGTTGTTGACAAAGTAGTTGGCTTTTTTCGTTTTTAGCTCGTACTCGATCTGCGATCGGCACATATGGGACTATGCTCTCATTCATTATTATTCCCCTAAAAATAATATAGAGAATGTAACTGAGAATATGCAGAACAATGAGATGGCTTTAAAGACTTTTTGGAATAATAGGGCTTTTTTTCGTTGTTTAAGACGTTGTTCGTAGGCGACTAAGTCGTAAATCGGGGTGTGTTCAATGATATTGATATTTCGAATAGATGCAGATGCATGGGCTTGAATTTGTCTTTTCATGACTAAAATTCCTTTTGGTAGGCTTTAAACCTACCACCATCACATCCTACAGCAATGGTGGCAGACCGACAGGGGTAGGAATACCGCACCAAAAGAAACGGCAAATCGTTTTCACGATTTCCCTGCCGATCTACCATGACAAGTCTAGCAGATGCGACTTTTTTTAAGCAAAAAAAATCCGCTTAGAGCGGTGTTTATTTGCCCTTTTGGTTAAAAACAGGTTCCTACGCCTGTACACAGATTTTGCTGTGTAAATACATCTTGCCGATAGTGTGCCGTTATGTCAAGATAGTGACGTGCTATTTTTTATAAGTTTATGACTTTATGAATAATATTGAAAATAAAAAGTTACCTGTGTGGTTAATCATAGGCGTTGTTTTAATACCTTTAATTTTTGCATGGTTCACTCTTAAAAAAGGTTATAGCAAAACTGCAAAGATTCTTAGTTTTGGATGGTTATTGCTTGCGATCGTGATCTTTGTAACGGTACCGCAGTCTGCTATGGAAAAGCGTGCATTTGAAAATGTAACTGCTAAACAAGAAGTTCAGACTCATCCGAAATTTACTGAAAATCCATCTAATGCTGTATCTGCTGATAAAAAAGAAAATAACGAAGATAAAACTCCACCATTTGAGCTGACCAATGACCCTAAGCAAAATGTAGCCAATGCTCAAGCACACTATGAAAAATTAGCTGATGAAGATAGACCTCATTTTGAATGGCCAAGAGTTGACTATACCAAGGCTGTTACCAAAGTTAATTTGCATAATGATCAAGCCATCATAAAAGCTGTAGGTAAACCTGTAGCGGATAAAGAGACTGCAACAAACGAAAACGGTGAACCTATGACAAGCTACTGGTTTGATAAACAGCCTGCTTCAGGTTTACAAATTGATTTAAGCCGTGAATTTATAGATGTTGCTTGGTTCTTCAATGATAAAGAACAAGATAAAGCGACTGCGATTTTTATGGATGGTCAACGAATTACCCGTGCATTGTTAGGTGGAAAAGTTGGAAGTGATGTCTATGAAACTATGGCTAAAGGTTTAAAGTTTAAGGAAATAGTTACAATCGATGGTATTGAACTCAAAGATGTAAGATGTGGTGCGAATGTTTGTCGATATCAGGTGGTGAGATAATGAAAAATTTAATTTTGAGTTGTGTCTTGTTAAGTATGCCAACTCTTGCTTTGGCAAAGTACTGTAAAGATTTTAAAACCCACCAAGAAGCACAAGCTTATTTTAAGGCAAAGAAACCCGGTTATAAAAGATTAGATCGGGATGGTGATGGCTTTGCTTGCGACTGTTTACCTGGTGGAAATGGGAAAAAATGTCCTAAGGCGAAGAAATAGGGAAAATCGTGAATCCAATTATCTCTACTATTATTTCAATACTTGGTGTTAGTGCTGTATCTGCAGTTTTTCTAAGCCTCTTAAAATACATTTTCCTTCCACAATACCGTTTAGAAATTAATAGGAAAAAACACAGTGATGATGCAACAGCAGTTTTAAAATACTATACAGAAACATATAAGGCTAATCAGACAACTTCTAAGTCTAAGTTTGAACTTCAAAAAGCTACGAATGCAGCCTTTGGGACAACTAGATTTAACTATGAATTACTATTCATGTTGTTTGATCGAGATGAACGCGATGTTGAAGGTATTGCTAAAGAATTACAAAAAAGATGGATCCTATTAAAAGTTGACTATATTCAAAAAAAAATCAAATGCCGTATCCCGATCGACAAAGTCAATTTGATTTCTTTCATTTTATTTATTGTTTATATCATCATTTCTATCATTATTTTAGTAATGGCAGCAGGATATGAATGGGGTTTTTTAAAAAATTTAAATCAATCGAATGTTATGTTACTACTCTTAATAGCAATTCTGATCTGTGGTTATTTTTTTTACGTGCTGGGCAATTTAAAAGCTTTAGAGAGATTAATAGATAGGTAAACTTTCGGGATTAGATGTTTATATGTTTGAAAAATTAGAAGAATGGATGAACTTTCACACTGCAGTAATGAAGCAGTATCCCCGACCAGGATTTTTAATGATCTTTAGTTGTATCGTTGCTTTGGTGGTCAGTTGGTTTTATCCAAAAATTGTTATGGGAATTGCCAATTTTGAGATAGGTGGGCATGCGCCATATCAAGATTTTATATTTTCACATATCAGATATTTTAGGCTTGGTATGTGGGTTGTTCCTTTTTTGATTTTTATTGTGTTGATGTCGATCAGTTGGGGAATCCATAAAGAGAATATAAAGAAGTATTTTCGATAGCCATCATTTGATAGCACTGCTCATAATATGTATTGCTTGATAGTGTCCTGTTATGCCAAGATATTGATGTGCTATTTTTATAATATTATGTATTTATGTAATATTTAGAACATAAAGAAACGCCTGTAGGATTGAATTTTAAAGATTTTCAACTAGACGGCATCGTAATTTAAAAAGCATGTTGATGTGTAACTGTATGACACCATCAAATTGTACGATAATTATTTAAATTGAGATTATTAATAATGATGCAAAGAATTTACTCAGAATTAACTAACCTAAATAAATCTCTCTGTCTAATAAAAAACAGTATAAGTTATAGAGTCCTAAATAATAAAAGTACTGAAAAATATGATAAAAATTTAGATATTTTCTTAGAATTAATAAAATATAATATTAATTTAATAGATGAGGCACCAAAGTCTTTACCGTTAACTAATGAGAGTGTTGAATTTTTAACAAATTTAGCCCAACAAATCAATGAGTTAAGCAAAGGTGATTATGATGTTGAATTAGGCTTAATTTTAGCAAACAAAGATAGAATTTCTAATTTATTGCAAGATTTTTCTACTAAATTAAAGCAACAGACAAATAATCAAATAGATACAACAGCTAATGAATTTACGTTGTTTCTTAATAACTTACAAAACTTTAGAGTATTAGCAAATACTCATGAATTTTCAGATACTTTTAAAGTTGAAATAGCAAAAATTCAAAATGAGTTAACTAAAACAAAAAAAGAATATGAAGATGTCAATAAAATTTATGACGATATCAAAAGAAAAAATGAAAAATTCAATTACTTTATTGATGCTGGTAACAACGAAGCGTTAAAGGAACTATATGAAAATATTTACATTGATGAAAAAAAAATAGCTAATGAATTTAGGAACTATGCCATCATCATACTATTAATAATTGGGTCTATTATCTTATTAATAATTGTATGTGGATTAATTCAGAACTTTTTTTCATTTACAAATCCTGGTTCATTTAACCCAATTCACTATAGTTTTAGCCACTTTATTCGATTTATTGGTCTTTTTTCGTTGACAGTTCCTGCTTGGTATCTAGCAAAAGAATCAAATAAACATCGCCAAGTTGCTTATAAAGCAAAAATATTAGGTACTGGGCTAACAGCTTTTCCTCATTACGTTAAAGAATTATCTGATGAAGACCATATAAAAATGAGAACGACATTAGCTGATAAATTCTTTGGACAAGAATTATATTCTGATAAAAAAGCAACTAATACAGAAATACAAGAACAATCGAAACTTACCTTGGAAGCCCTAAAAACAGCTGCCACACTTTTGCCTAAGAAACCAGATTAAATGATAATTGCTCTATCTGTAAAGTTGAAAGAATGTAAGACTGAACCGTACCGGGTTTTCGGAGAGATTTTTATTTAAGTTAGGCCACCTGACCTAACGGGCTCATCTTATCATAGTACATTGCTTCAAATTCAAATGGTGATACATAACCTAGAGCACTATGTACACGCTTTTTATTGAACCAATCCACCCAGTTTAATGTCGCAAGTTGTACATCTACCAAACCTTGCCAATCTGCTTTTAGATATTCA
>WNDP01000175.1 GCA_009912575.1 Acinetobacter bereziniae | reverse complement strand
CTTGGGTACAGCAGGTTCAGTCGCTTACTTATTTACCAAGCGCGGTGAAATTACTTTTGAAGATGTTTCTTTAGAAGATAAAATCATGGATGTTGCTTTAGAAGCTGGTGCTGAAGACATTGAAGTGGGTGAAGATGAAATCTTAGTCATCACTACGCCAGAAACATTTGGTGATGTACAAGATGCTTTAACTGCTGCAGGCTTGAAATCTGACAATGCTGAAGTGGTGATGAGTCCATCAACTAAAGCTTTGATTTCTGATGTAGATCAAGCAAAACTTATCGTGAAAATGATTGATATGTTTGAAGATCTTGACGATGTTCAGAATGTATATACCAATGTTGAGTTCACAGATGAAGTATTAGCTGAATTAGATGCTTAATTCTAATTGAGACAAAAACGCACCTTAAGGTGCGTTTTTTATTGGTGGCTAAAGCTTTTTTAAAATGGAATTCTTACATTTATTGTTATTTATTCAATCTTCAGTTCTGTTCAAATCATCACTACACTTTTTAGGGGCATTATTGGATTGTTATAACGCTGTTCAAGCACATGATTCTGTTTGAGTTAATTCAATAAATCGAATGAATGGTTCAACGATTGAGGCTTAGACAAGTAGTTGAATTGTCTCATCATCATTTTTGGTCTTTATACATCGCTCATTGACAGATGCTCAGTACTCGAATTGGCTTTAGAGTAGAGTTGTAACTTTGAATTCTTATGCATGTATTTGAAGAAAATTTAAAAAATATAGATTCTTGCTGAGTTTAAAAGTAGCAAAAATTTACTTATGCTTTTTCCGCACTCCATCAGATATAGGCTTTTTATAGTCCCTCGTTGTATCGAACAGCAAATATTTGCTCAATTTTATTTATACATGTTTTAAATAATTAACATAGACTTAAAAATGTTTGACTTGAGTCTCATTTTTTATTAATTTTAAATAACGGTTCATAAGTACGTTTTATTTAATTTAAAGGATAAAAAGTGTTTGTAAAATATCGAGATAAATACATTAATTCAGCAAATATAAAATTTATGGAAGTGGAGACGATACAAGGCAATATACATCAAGCAAAAATCTTCTTTATTGATGGGAGCAATCTTCATTTAAAGTTTTTAGACAAGTTTCAATTTGATTCATTTCTTTTAAAATTAACCAACAATCATTAAATTCAGTCTAGTCCTGAAAAGATATAAATGCCTAAATAAGGGAATTATCCCTTATTTTTTTCTAAATATTTTTATGTAAAGTCTACACTCAAATTAGCGACTAGACCCGATTTAATAAACCTGTACAGTTAAATACCCGATTATATTCTTTGATGACAAAGCTTGAGTGCAGTGCAACCACATGATCAATTTTACCAATACGTTTGAGTAAAATTTCACTATAGTTTTCCATATCTTTGGCAATCACTTCAACCAAGAAGTCAGCGGTTTGTCCTGTGACTAAAAAGGCATTAATCACTTCTGGAATGTTTTCCAACTCTTCTAAAAATTTGGCAAAGGTATCTGTATCGTGCTTACTGAGTGAAATCTGTAAAATAACGTGTAGTTTAAACCCTAATTTTTCAAAGTTAATATCACGTTTTAAATTGGTCATGATATCAGTTTCGATCAAATGCTTGATACGGCGATGGACTGAACTTACGGATAGGTTAATACGCTCTGATAACTCATTTAAGTTGATATCTTCGTGGGTTAATATTTCTAATATTTGTTTGTCGTAACGATCGAGTTCCATGCGTAGCCCCAGTATGAAATTTTTTTCTTAGTTAATGTAAAATGAATTTTATTTTTTTTCAATATTGAAAAGAGAATTGAAAAATATTTTCTTAAAGTTGGCAAATTAAGCAAGTTTCTACTTTTGTTTAAGGCGACTCAAAATTGAGTGATGATTTATTTAAATCAGATTCAGATTCATATGAACCTACGCCAAAAAGAGCGAAAGTGATATATTGCACAGGCGATTACTGGATTCAAAATAGCATATGATGGATATGGATTTAGAACTTACCGAATCTGAAATGCATCTTTATTCTCGTCAGATTTTATTAGATGGCTGGGATTTGGAAGCACAGGAAAAATTAAAGCTTGCCAATATACTGATTGTGGGTTGTGGTGGCATTGGATGCACTACAGCAGAGTTATTGGCACGTGCAGGTGTAGGCAAAATCAGTCTGATTGATGCGGACAGCATCGAAATAAGTAATTTACAAAGACAGATTGCTTACCTCGAACAAGATGTTGGCTTTTATAAAGCAGAAATATTAGCCAAGCGATTACAACAGATTAATCCATTTATTCAAGTCGAAGCTTATACAACTCGATTGGATGAAAAGAATGCAAAAGCACTGATTTCACAACAAGACTTGGTGCTTGATGGTTGTGATAACTTCAGCACACGCTATCTTGTTAATCACACCTGCACACATGCTCAAGTTGCTTTGATTAGTGCTTCTGCGATCGGTTTTCAAGGGCAGTTGTTTATGGTTGAAGGGGATTCGGCCTGCTATGAGTGTCTATTTCCCAAAGAGCAACAGCAAAATGAAAGCTTGCGCTGTGCGGACTCTGGTGTATTGGCGACTACCCCAAATGTCATTGCCAGTTTACAGGCACACCATGCGCTTTTATATTTGGGTTTGGGAAAAACACCACTCAAACAAAAATTGCTACTTTGGGATGGCTTAACAATGAAACAACGAATTTTAGCCTTTGAAAAAGATCAAGATTGTGCAAACTGTCAGTTTAGCCATACTGCAAATGCTGATTAATTTGTTAAACTCCAATAAACTCAATTTAATGTTGACATTATGAAAAATAATATCTTTCTCGATGGCCTGCGTTCAGTCGCCCGCGTTGGGGAAACGGCTGTAATTGCAGCGAAAGCAGGCATTAAATATGCTACAGAAAAACCAAGCAATGCCAAGCTGATGCGTGAAACCTTTGAATCTCTGGGTTCAACGTATATTAAATTAGGCCAATTTATTGCCAGTACGCCGTCATTATTTCCTCGTGAATATGTTGAAGAGTTTCAAGGTTGTTTAGATCAAACACCTTACTTGCCTTTTAGTTATGTACAAGGTGTTTTGGAACAAGAGTTTGCAGGGCGCAACTTAACTGAGATTTTTGCTTCTATTGATGAAAAGCCTTTAGCATCAGCGTCCATCGCTCAGGTGCACGCTGCACGTTTAGTCACTGGTGAAGATGTGGTGATTAAGGTGCAAAAGCCAGGTGTTGAAACTATTCTGTATACCGATTTAAATGTATTGCATTGGGCGACCAAGGTTTTAGAAAAAGCCATACCTAAAGTTAAGTTTGCTTCTTTGGCAGATATCGTTGAAGAAATCAAAACACGTATGGTTCGTGAAGTCGATTTTATTGAAGAAGCAAAGAATTTAGATGATTTTGTTAATTATCTGAACGTTTCTCGAAATACTGCCGCGACAGCTCCTAAGGTATACCATCAATTTTCTACCCGTCGTGTTCTTACAATGCAACGTTTGTATGGTGTACCTCTGACAGACTTTGAAGTGGTTAAAAAAGTTGCTAAAGACCCTTCACAAGTGTTGATTACGGCAATGAACACCTGGTTTGGTAGTTTGATGTTATGTCAGTCTTTCCATGCTGACCTACATGCAGGCAATCTTATGTTGCTAGAGGATGGGCGAATCGGCTTTATCGACTTTGGTATCGTGGGACAGTTAAAGCCAGAGGTTTGGCAAGCATGTATGGCATTTATGGATGCATTACAAAAGACTGATTACACATTGATGGCTGAAAACATGTTGCAGATGGGCATGACCAGTACTCAAATTGATACTCAAGTTTTAGCAGATGATTTAGAACGTTTATTCAGTGGGGTATTGCTTGCTGATCCACAGCAGATCATGACTTCAAATCCATCAGATCTTAACGATATCATGATGGATATGGTTACTGTTGGTGAACGTCATGGAATACGTTTCCCTCGTGATTTTGCTTTACTGTTTAAGCAAATGTTGTACTTTGATCGATTTATGCGCGTGCTTGCACCATATACCGATATTTATGCTGACCAACGTTTGCAGATGGTGCAAAATATTGATTCTGCGTCATTGTTAAAGCATTAATACTGAGTGTGCCCTTGGAAAAACATTTGTGAGACTATTGCTAAGTCTTGAAAAAGTGTTCATTTCACAAGGGTTTTTTCATTGAATAAGAGAATTTTTTAAGTCATGGATGCAATTATTATTGAAGGTTTGAAAGTCGATACTGTTGTTGGCTGTTTCAACTGGGAACGTCAAATTACTCAGCCTTTGATGCTTGATTTGCATATTCAAACAAGTTTAGAGCAAGCGTCAAATTCAGATGAACTTGAGCATACTTTAAATTATGCTGAGATTTGTGAAATTTCAGCCAAAGTGATTCAAGATGCTGCCCCAAAATTGATCGAACATGCTGCGAAATTGGTGTTAAATGCGCTTTTCGCTACCTTTCCTGCGGTTGAATCGATTATGATTACCATCCGTAAGCCTGCTATTATCCCGCAAGCAAATTCTGTAGGAATTCGTCTTGAACGCCACCGAAACGATATTCGCTCTAGCGCTAGCCAGTAACAATCAACCACAGCTCAATTTTCAAAAATCATTTAGGCAAATTGAAAGTTTGGGAGAAACACTATTCTCTCAAATTTATTTAATTCCTTGCCGTGATGGAATTGGTGCAGATTATTGGAATGCTGCCTGTTTATTAAAAAGCCATTTGTCTGTAGAACACATGATTAGTAAATTAAAACAGATGGAAGCTGATTCAGGCCGCACCCGACCATCACATCAAATTTCATTGGATATCGATTTAATCGCGTGGGGAAAGGAATTAAATGCAATGCATTTTAATCCTAAAAAACTTCCTTTGGCCTTAGACGTTAAAATCCCGATGTTTGATTTATGGCAAGATGCACAATTTAACTCTCCGTCACATCAATTCCCAGTGATTGATTTATTATATTGAGAAAATATTGAGAAATCATAAGGTAGGCGAAAATGTATATTAAACCATTTATCTTGATAAGTACGGTGCTGCTGTTAAATGCCTGCACAACAGGAACTAAAAATACAGCGCCTCAGCATGTGAATCAGGCTCAGGCGTCTTTATCACAACAACGAGATATCAACTTAAAGCAGCAGGTGCATGTTTATACCGAGGATCAGTCGACTTTCAATGTTGCTTTTAATGATCTCAACCAAGATGGTATAGATGACGCTATTGTTCTGTTAAATGGACAAAACTGGTGTGGTTCTGGTGGTTGTACAATCTTGATCTTCAAAGGGAAAGCTGATCAACAATTTGAACTTTTAAGTAAAACAACCTTGGTGGATAGGCCTGTATATGCGACCACCTATACACAAAATGGTTGGAAGCAACTGCTGGTTTATAGTCGGAAGCATGGACAGGTGATGTTGAAATATGATGGGAAACAATATCCTTTGAATCCATCATTATTACCTGTAGAAACAGCAAAATTAGCACCTGATCGTGCTGAATTGTTATTTGGCGAAGAGTAATATTAAAGCTGAATAAATATATGTTTTTGTTCGATACTTAAATATGTGTCGCATTTAAAATGTTGAAGAAATGATGTTAAAAAAAATAAGCCCAATTCTTGGGCATGATATTTAAAGTTATTTTAATATTTTTGAAATAGTCAATAAATAACAATATCTTAAAATTTTTTTTGAGAATGTGTTATGTTTAAAATACAATGGTTTTGGAAATATAGTGCAACATTGCAACAAGGTTGGAATTAAAATGGCAACATATCAAAAAAGAAAAAAGGGTATAACTGCTACTGTTCGCATCAAACCTCATCCGTCACAATCCCAAACCTTTACGACTAAACACAATCAAAAAGTTTTAGACGCATTAAATAACATCAAAACCAGTGATGATGTAACTCAAGCATTATCAGCTTTCAAAGCTATTTTTTCTTAACCTTTCGCTACGTTTACTTAGCCCCGAAAGGAGTTTTGTTTTGTTTTGGAGAAAGTGGGATGAACTTCTTTGAAATGATTTATCACTCTGGACCTGATGAATTTGAGTGTGATTTCTACAAAAAAAATTCCAATAAATCTCGTAGGCATTTCATTAATAAAAGGCTTAAAGATGCAAAGCAAGAGCTAGCCAATTGCAAACATGAAGAAGAAACAAATGAATTCCTTTTGCATATTTACCAAGAGCAGATAGATGCACTGAATCAAATGAAAGATGAGTTCATTAGAAATGGTAAGGCAAGATTCAATTGCTATGTATCGCTTTGTGTTGCTGAGAGAACTTTAAAGGATGTGTGAAATGGATAAACAGGAAGCACTAAGCAATCTCAAGCAATATGAATCTGAGATCAACAAATATCAAAGCTTATCTCGTGGACTTATGACTCGTGAGGAAATGATTGTCATTGATCGAAAGATTAGTCAGTTAAAAGAAAGAACAAAAGCAATTAGAAGTATGTTGAGTGTGGAAACGTAATAATCATTTGTTGTATTATTCGTAAATAATATCAATTGAACAAAATCATGAAATTTATATTCATAATTATTTCTGTTGTAAGCATAAGTGCTTGCGTAACTTTTCCTAAAAACTCAGTAGAACTTGAGTCGCAAAGTAAATTTAGATACGAATTCAATATACCTCGAGACTTACCTAAAGTTGAAGAAAGTTTTGATACTTATATGAATAAATGTCATGACAGTAAGAAACAACTGACAGTCTACCTTAATCATGCTCGGATAGGCCCTGAAATGGGGTTTGATAAAATTAAGGAAGATGGCCGAGTAAAATATTCTACGTATTATGGTGGCGAGTTATCATCAAAGAAATATATTTGGAGTTTTGATTTATCCATTGATGGTACTAATGACAATGTAACTAATGTGAGAATAGTTACGTTTACTAAATTATGGGAAAGCCCACTGAATAATTTAAAAAAAATAGCCAACGGAGAAAGTACCTCTTGTTAGTTTTATGAGTTTAATGCGTTTCAACCTCCTCCGGGAGGTTTTTTATTGGGTGAAAAAAGTATTGCATAAAAAATAAAAGCCCTCACGGGCTTTCTCAAAAAAGATGCAACTGTTACCGCCTCATCTTTTAATCCTAATAAATTAGGGGTGGCGTCCTTCGTTCTTTAGGCTTCCCAAGGAGTTACCTTTGTGGAAGCGGACCAGTTTAAAAACTGACCCAACGGCAGGAACCCTGTGAAGTATAAATACAACCATCGGGAAGTCCCTGCTCCTGCATTAAGAATTATATCTTAGGAGATTCCTTTATGGAAGATATAGAGCTTCCGAAAGGGAGTGAGCCACTTAAAATCATGCAACATGAATTGTTTTGTCATGAGTATTTGATTGATCTAAATATCACTAAAGCAGCCATTCGAGCCAAGTTTAGTGAGAAGTCAGCTCGTCAGCATGGTTGGGTTGTATTTAGTCGATGCGCTATCTAAACCTGTTTATGTAACGACACTAGGACAACAGAAGGCCATAAATGAGTTTGTTGAAGATTGGAAAATGTCTTGTGTTGAGTCAGAAAGTTAATTCTCATTGAGAAAATATTGATATTAATCTTTAAAAACAATAGCTAGTATTCTTATAACTTTACAAGAGTGAAATAAAAAATGCTTAGAAGAATTATGATTTTTTTAACCTCACTACTGCTGTTATTAAATTCAGCATTAGTGAATGCATCAATTGGGGGATGGATATTATCAAACCCAACTGCTGTTGGTGCATCAATTTTATATGATGGCACAAAAGGGTCTGCTACTTCATCAATTCTAATTTCTCCAAATGCTTCAGAGGTTGCTAAGGTTTTACGTGGAGGCATTGCACTAAGTTTTGCTGTTGAGCAGTTATTGGGTGCAGTGGATTGGGTGTTGGATCCTGCTAATAATCAGATTGTATATACAAAACCACATAACCCTTATCAAGCGCCAACTTTATGTCAAAATTATTTTAAGGCCACCACTGCCACACCTGATGTTGCGGCTTATGGATGCAGTATTCCTCAAGTTGCTGCAAATTATTGCAAAGTGAGATTATCAAAGCCGAATGTTCAAGGTTGTACTGTTTCAAATTTCACTAGTGAATCGTTTGAACTGGAAACTTCTTGTATTAAATGGGATGGATCTTGTGCCGGTTTAAGTGGTGCAATTTTTCCAAAATATATAGTAAATAGCTATTTTGATCCTAAGTTTCTACCCCTCATAACCGCTGCCGAACAAGTCATTGAGAATGCGCAAAACAATAACCTTGATGCTCAATTCACTGTTTTAGCAGCAGCGACAAATATTTTATCTGAAGCTGAACAAGACGATACAAAAGCAAAGCCTATTGAAGATGAGTTGAATAATAATTCTAAATGTCCAAGTGGTATTGTTAGAAATGGAAGTTGTTGGGTTTGTGATAAATCTTTATTTATGCCATACACTCGTGCAACAAGAGATGCTAAAAATGCCACGAGAGGGAAAAGCTGTAAAAATGTTACAGATACAACTGTGAAGCAGCTAATGCAACTCTTTTTAGAAATTTAATCAATGCAAGAATTCAGAAAAATGCTTGTTGGTCACCTCCTGATCCAAGCCACTCTATTGCTTTGGTTGATGCACAAAATGCCTTGAGTCTATGTGAAAATTAATTATGAATGCAGATATTAAAGATCAACTTGAGAAAACTTTTCCACCTTTTGAATTAGGTGAAAATCGCTCATTGCTAGAATGTGATTTCAACGATACATACCGCTGTTATTTTGACCAAATTAATGATGATTTTCTGTCTCAAGTACAAATGTCCCCTGAAGATTTGCTTCTTGAAATTAATTTTGATTGGCCAGAATTTTACTTACAAATTGGAATTGAAGCAGCTCGCTTACGTAGTAGACCAAATGAGCGGATCAGAACATGGAAAGATGTGAGCTATGAGTATTTATATTACTTTGGACAGAATTGTAGCTTTTTAAACTCAGAAGGTTTTAAATTCTATTTGCCTGCTGCAATTTATCACTTCCTAACAACTGATCAAAACAAGGCTTTTATGGATAGTTTTGGTGTTAGACTAAATACACGATGGGATGAGGATAATCATGTATTTAGTGATGCTCAAAAACAATTTATTATCAAATTTAAAAGAGCACATTGCTGATACTCACCATCTAAATATCAACAATAAATCAACTACGAAATTTTCGTAGTTGAATCTTATAAAGAAGGGTGTGCCCAAAATTGGACAAACCCTTTTAGCATAGTCATCAACATCTGCTATGTTCCAAATTCGATAAATTTGTAATTCATCAAATTTAAATTTCAATAGAAAAAATATGAAGTGCAATATTAATGCAACCAATCAATTTAAGTGATTGATTTGTATGGTGTAAAAAGCCCAATTCTTGGGCTTATTTTTTAGATCATGCCATTAAATATAATAACTGGTCTTGGTCATCAGTTTTGAAATGGCAGTCATGGTAATTTTAACAGGGATCGGAAGCTCAACACCACCAGCAGTTAATGCTGTATCACGATGATGTAATTCATCTTCATTCATTTGTACCAAGATTCTGCGTGAGCGTTCGTCCTGAGTAGGGAGTTGGCTGATATGGTGCTGTAGATGAAGGCTCACTTGACGCTCAGTTTCAGCTACAAAACCTAAGCTGTATTTATCACCAGCGATACCAGCAAGTGCCCCCATACCAAATGAAAGTCCATACCATACGGGATTGAGTAAACTGGTATGACTGTCTA
>WNDP01000174.1 GCA_009912575.1 Acinetobacter bereziniae | reverse complement strand
AAATTTATACACAACGTTTAGAAAGCATACACCCAGATAAAACAGTAGAAAGTGTAGCGCTCACTTTTGATACTCGGCAAAAGAGCCGTTTTCGTGCAACTTTAGATAATGGGCACGATATTGGTGCGGATTTACCAAGAACAGGTATTTTGCGAAGTGGGTCTTATATCGCAACTGAACACGGTGTACTAGCTCAAACCAGATCTGACAGGCACACTAAAAAATGGGTAACTGTCAGATCTGGTTTGAGCTAGTACAAATTAACGCATTTTCGCCAAGAAACGACTTAAACGGGTCATTGCTTCACGCAGTTCATTTTCAGCAGGTAGGAAAACCACTCGGAAATGATCAGGTGTAGGCCAGTTAAAGCCTGTACCTTGCACCAATAATACTTTCTCAGCTTTTAAAAAATCCAACATGAATTTTTCATCATCTTCGATTGGATAAATTTCTGGGTCAAGTTTAGGAAAACAGTACATTGCACCTTCAGGTTTAACACAAGATACTCCCGGAATGTCGTTCAACATCTCCCATGCGATATTGCGTTGTTCGTACAAACGACCACCAGGACGAATCAAGTCATTAATTGACTGATAACCTCCCAAAGCTGTTTGAATCGCATATTGCGCTTGATGGTTGGCGCATAAACGCATCGACGCGAGCATGTCTAAACCTTCAATATAATCTGCAGCACGTGATTTATCACCAGTAATCGCCATCCAACCTGAACGATAACCTGCAATACGATACGCTTTTGACAAACCGTTGAAAGAAATACATAACTGATTACCTGCAAGGGCAGCTACAGAAACGTGTTCGATTCCGTCATAGACGATTTTGTCGTAAATCTCGTCAGCAAATAAAATTAGATCATATTTTTTAGCTAGTGCAACAATTTGTTCTAAGACATGGCGTGGATACACTGAGCCTGTTGGGTTATTGGGGGTGATGACCACAATACCACGTATGCTTGGTGTGATTTTACTTTCCATATCGGCAATATCTGGGTACCAATAGTTTTGATCATCACACTTATAATGAATCGCTGTACCACCAGAAAGATTTACCGCAGCAGTCCATAATGGATAGTCAGGCATTGGAACCAGCATTTCATCGCCATCATCCAACAAGCCTTGCATTGCCATCACGATCAGTTCAGATACGCCGTTTCCGATATACACATCTTTGACATGTAAATCCAAAATCCCTTTTTGCTGGTAATACTGACAAATTGCCTTACGTGCAGGAAAAATACCTTTGGAATCCGTGTAGCCTACAGCATTGGGTAAATTCAAAGCCACATCATTGATAATTTCTTGAGGAGCTTCAAAGCCGAACGGGGCGGGATTACCAATATTTAATTTGATAATTTTATGACCGGCTTCTTCCATCTCATTGGCCGCTCGTAACACTGGTCCACGAATGTCGTAGCAAACATGCTCTAACTTTGACGATTTTTTGATTTCGCGTGGGGTTGTGTTACCTAAAACGGACATAATCTTATCCAATTATTTTGAGTTAAAAATATAGATTACTGAAATATCACAATCTATGTTGAAATTTAGCTAGAAATTTTCCAAGCTCTAGCGTAAATATGGAAGTACTGAAGCATGACATTGAATGTCAAAGATTTAAAGGAGTTTAATGATGGGAAAACTCAATAAAACAGACCGAGAATGGCAAAGAGAGTTATCACCAGAGGAATTTAAAATTACCCGACAAAAGGGCACAGAGGCTCCTTTTACAGGTAAATATTGGAATACTAAACAGCATGGAACCTATGTTTGCCGATGCTGTGGTACGGAATTATTCTCCTCTGACACAAAATATGACAGTGGTTGTGGATGGCCAAGTTTTTTCAAACCAGTCAATAGTAGTGTGGTAGAAGAGCAAGATGACCATTCGCATGGTATGGATCGTGTCGAGATTATATGCCATCATTGCGACGCACATTTGGGACATGTGTTTGAGGATGGACCACAACCGACGGGTTTACGTTACTGCGTAAATTCGGCTTCTTTAGAATTAAAATCACAAGAAAAAGGCGACGAGGAAACGTATCCATGACAAACATTTATCAGTTTGAGGCTGAGTTGTTAGAGGGTGAAAATAAATCTTTTTCAGATTACCAAGGAAAAGTTTTATTGATTGTTAATACTGCGAGTAAATGTGGCTTTACCCCACAATTTGCAGGATTAGAAAAACTTTATGAAAAATATAAAGATCAAGGACTTGAAGTTTTAGGATTTCCTTGTAACCAATTCGGTGGACAAGATCCGGGCACCAATGAACAAATTGGCAGTTACTGTCAGCGTAACTATGGCGTTTCATTTCCTATGTTTGCTAAAGTGAATGTTAAAGGTCCTGAAGCACATGTTATTTTTCGTTATTTGACCAATAACAGTAAAGGTATTCTGGGTAGTGGGATCAAATGGAATTTTACGAAATTCTTGATCAACAAAAAAGGCGAAGTGATTAACCGTTACGCGCCTACGACTAAGCCTGAAGATATAGAACAAGACATTGAAAAAGCTTTGGCAGACTAAGCTGAGCTGAGTGTCAAAGCGAAACTGGCGAGATCATGCACTTAGATTCGAGCGTTGAATTTTGGAGTGACCCACAAATGCCCTATGTCGAAACACGTAGGGCATGCCAAAGTCGAATCTGTTATAAATCACATAGCCACCCAACATTTTCAATTGGCGCTGTGGACTGTGGTATCAGTCGATTTAACAGTTACTTTGCGAGGGAGCAACAGATTCAAGCAGGTACTTTGGTGATTATTCCAGCTGAAATAGAACATTCTTGCAATCCTATGGAAAACCAAGCATGGAGTTACCAAATGATGCATCTTGATGCACATTGGGTTGCTCAACTCTTTTCGGAGTTAGTTGAGGATATTGAACAGCTTTGTCCTCAACATGTTCCTCTATTAAAACCTCAAATTATTCATCATACTGATGCTTATCAGTTGTTTACCCAGCTCAATCATCTACTGTTTGACGCATCTGTATCAATCTTATTGAAACAACAGAAATTGATAGAGGTTCTCTGCGAAATTTTATTGCCACATTTTGAATTCAACCTTTTAAAACAATCCAATTATTTTCAAAAGTATCTGAGTAAAATGCTTACTTTAATTGAAAGAAGTCAGCACATTCTTTCTTTGGATGAATTAAGTCAAGCTGTGGGAATTAGCCGTTATGCGACAATTCGGTTATTTAAAAATAATTTTGGCTTAACGCCGCATGCGTATCAATTGAACCAAAAAGTAAATACCGCAAGGCGTCTTTTAAAGTCGGGTGAGTCGATTGTTCAGATTGCTCACAGTTTGGGTTTCACTGATCAAAGCCATTTTCACCATGTCTTTAAATCCTATACAGGCGTAACGCCCAAGCAATTTCAAAGCCAACTTCTACTACGATAATTGCGCAATTTTTTATAAGAATAGTCCATCTAAAAATATTTAAGCTGATTTAAATACTTTTTGGATGTGCTGATGGAATTGTTTTTAATTGTCATAGTGACTCATTTTATTGCCTTGCTTTCTCCTGGACCTGATTTTTTTCTAATTTTAACCACTTTATTGAGAGAGGGGCAGCGTGCTGCAAAATATGTCTGCTTCGGTATTGTATTGGGCAATATAGCAGTCATCGCTTTGGTTTTTATTTCACTCTTTATGCTCGGGCAGCTTAATCATGGCATTTTAGATATTGTGAAATGGGGCAGTATCATGTATCTCAGTTTTTTGTCCTATCGATGCTTTGCTTATGCTCGACAGGCTGATTTCTCGGTAGATATTCAATTGGATGTGACTAATCAGCAGGCTTTGCAAAAAATAAAATTACTTCTATTCGGTATTCAGTCCAGTATTTTGAATCCTAAAAATATTCTTTTTTATGGCAGTATTATTCTAGCAATATATCAGTCTTATACGCCCACAATGTTGGGTTTAGTGAGTTTATGGATGATCTGTGTTGTATTGTTTTGGAATTTATTTTTAATTCATCTGTTCAGTCAAAAAAAGGCTTTAGATTGGTTTCAAACTAAAATGAAAGCGATTTATTATTTATCAGGGCTGTGTTTTGCTTTGTTTGCAGCAATGATGTTGTTGCACTAAACAGCAGAATGCCGATCCAAATTTTGCTTTAGATCGGCATTGTTTTTGATTTACCCGTTTTTCCTGTCTTTAGCTACCAATTTCCTGTCATTAGCTATCAATGTGAAAGCGGAGCTTCTGATGGTTTGGCGGTCTTATTGCGTCTAAACAATTTATTGTGAATGTCATCAATAAAGGTATATACCACTGGAATGACCAGCAAAGATAAGAAAGTACTGGTAATCAGCCCACCAATCACAGAAATTGCCATAGGCGCTCTAAAACTAGGATCAGTACCAATGCCTAACGCAATCGGCAACATTCCTGCACCCATGGCTAAGGTTGTCATAATAATCGGTCGAGCACGTTTATGACAGGCATCTAATACGGCATTGATACGGGAATGCCGTTCATGACGAGCAATAATGGCATAATCCACCAATAAGATTGAGTTCTTACTGGCGATTCCCATCAACATAATCAAACCGATAAGACTTGGCATGGAAAAACTGCTCTTTGCCAAAAGCAGTAATACAAATGCGCCGCCCAGTGATAAAGGTAAAGCCACTAAAATGGTGATCGGTTGTAAGAAGTCTTTAAATAATAATACCAACACCACATAGATACAGAGCACACCTGTCAACATGGCAAGACCAAAGCTCTCAAATAGCTGCTGCATTACATCGGCATCGCCAAGGTTGGTAAGTTTTACCGTAGGTGGTAAGTTCTTAATGGTTGGAAGTTGATCCACTGCATGAGCAACATCACCTAGAGGTTGATCATTGAGTTCAATATTAAAGTTAATGTTACGTAAACGATTAAATCGGTCGATTTGTGAAGGACCACTTTCAATATTGACCTGCGCAACTGTACCTAACATGACAGGGCCTTTACTGCCCGTAATCATTAAGCGTTTGATCAAGTCTTGATCTTGGCGTGCGGATAAGGGAAGTTTAATCACAATCGGGATTTGGCGTTGCGACAGATTTAATTTCGCCAAGTTTTGGTCAAAGTCACCTGCTGTGGCTATACGGGCTGTTTCAGCAATATTTTGTGTTGTAATACCCAAATCAGCAGCTTTTGCAAAGTCTGGGCGAATCACTAGCTCTGGACGAATTAATGCTGCACTTGACGTAATACTACCAATATTGGGAATAGTCCGAATCTCACGTTCGACTTGACGTGCTGTACTAATGAGAACATCGGGGTCATCTCCAGAAAGCGCAATTTGATATTGACTATTATTGCCAGCGATACCAACTTGGATGCGTGCACCAGGAAGCGGTGCTAGGCGTTGACGAAGGTCATTTTCAATTTTTTGCAAACTGGCAGAGCGATCAGAACGATCAGTCACCTGAATGGTTAATGTTGCCTTTCTTGGTTCACTTGAAGCACCTCCAGCAAATAGATCTGTTCCTGAAGAACCCCCACCAATCGTGGTATATACACTTATAATTTCAGGATGATCTTTGATTAAATTGCGTGCATATTCAGCTGCTTTTAGAGTATCAGGAAATTGAGAACCAGGAGGTAACTCTACGCGTACTTGGGTTTGTCCAGTATCTGGTGGTGGCATAAAACCAGTAGGGAGTAAAGGAATGAGCATAATCGAACCAACAAAAAACAAGATTGCACTGCTCAGCGTGATCCAACGATGTTTTAAACACCAAGTGACCATACGCATATAGCCACGCATCACTCGACCATCTTTTGCACGATCATGTGCTAGCTCAAGATCTCCTTGATCATTGGGATGTTGTATTTGATTTTCTTGTACCTGCGGCGCTTCTATTTTACCGATCCACGGTTTGAGAATATACGCTGACATCATCGGTGTGAGCAAACGTGCCACCAAAAGTGACGCAAAAATTGCCAATGAAGCCGTCCAACCAAATTGAACAAAGAATTTACCTGCAATACCACTCATAAAGGCAGTCGGTAAAAATACTGCAATCAGAGTAAATGTAGTGGCGATCACCGCAAGACCAATCTCATCTGCGGCTTCCATTGCGGCTTCATAGGGTGTTTTACCCATCCTCAGATGCCGTATGATATTTTCAATTTCAACAATAGCATCATCGACCAAAATACCGACAACCAATGACATCGCTAAAAGCGTGACAGTATTTAAGGTGAAACCCAAATAATACATACCGATCAAAGCAGGTAAGATCGACAAGGGGAGTGCAGTTGCAGCAATGATTGTTGCTCGCCAATCCCGTAAAAACAGCCAGACCACTAAAATGGCGAGAATTGCACCCTCATACAAGAGCGACATCGAGCCTTTATAGTTATCTACCACAGGATTCACAAAGTTAAATGCTTCAGTGATCTTTATGTCTGGATGAGCAGCTTTTAATTGATCAAGTGCTTCTTTGACACCTATTTCAACATCAACCTCACTTGCACCTTTACTTCGTGTAATTTCGAACCCAATAACAGGATGTCCATTTAATAGAGCCGCAGATCTTCGTTCGGCAATACCGTCCCGCACAGTAGCAACTTGGTCAAGGCGAATATGACGACCATCACTGAGTGCAATATCCATCATCCCAATTTCAGAAGCAGTTTTAACGGTTGCAATGGTACGAATAGATTGTTCACTGCCTCCGATTTTAGTTTGCCCTCCTGAGGCTTCTTGTTGAATCAGCCTTAGTTGACGAGTAATGTCTGTTGCTGTTGCATTGAGCGCCAAGAGTTTTTCAGGATCAAGTTCAACTTCAACTTGACGGGTAACACCTCCAACACGGGAAACAGCACCAACCCCTTTGACTTTTAACATGGCACGGGCAATGTCGTAATCGACAAACCAAGACAGTGTTTCTTCATCCATTCGAGGAGATTGAATGGTGTAGGTCAGGATCGGTGAGCCAGATAAATTGATTTTACTGACAATGGGGTCACGTAAATCAGCAGGTAAATCTGAACGTACTTGTGACACTGCATTACGGACATCATCGACAGCTTCTTGCAATGGTTTTTCTAGCTGAAACTCGGCAGTAATAACCACCACACCATCTTGAATATTGGTATATTGATTTTTAAGCCCTTGTAGAGTAGCAATTGAATTTTCAATTTTACGTGCTACTTCTGTTTCAAGCTGAGGTGGGGCAGCGCCGGGTAGAGCCGCCGTAACAGTGACCATCGGCAACTCAATATCAGGGAATTGTTGTATTTTCATCCAATGAAAACACATTAGACCAGCCAATCCGAGCATAATGAAAAGTAAAATGCCAGGAATTGGATTTTTAATTGACCAAGCGGAGAAATTCATATTATTTCTCCTGAGGAGCCACAAGTTGTTTTGTTAACGGAGTATCTGGAATGGTTTGCCCCAGTTTGACCAAATCTCCATCTGCTAAGAAACCTGTTCCTGAGGCTACAATTCGAGTATTGGCTGGCAAATCGAGGATCTCCACTCGATCATTTAAACGTCTACCAATGCTGACTTTTTGTTGAGAGACACGGTTATCTTTATTCACTATAAATACATAAGAAAAACCATCACGTAACAAGACTGCGGTTTGCGGTACAGTTAAAGCTGGTTTTTGACCTAAATCAAATTCGCCCTTTACAAACATTCCCATACGAACAGCGTCAGTGGTTGGAATATTGACATAGACCAAACCATAGCGTGTTTGTGGGTCGATCACAGGTGCAATCATTCTTACTGTCCCTTGAACAGCAGAACGAGAAGGATCAGGCGAGGTAATTTGGGCTGTCATACCTTTCGCTAGTTTGTATAAATCAGTGGAGGTAACTTCAGCACGCCATTCCAAACGATTATCACGAATTAAGCGAAACAACTCTTGACCACTTTGTGCTAAAGAACCCACAGTCGCAGTACGGGCAGAGATTACGCCGTGATCAGGGGCAATGACTTGGGTTTGTGTTAAGCGAAGTTGATTGCTATCAATTTGTGCCTTCGCAGCATCCAGACGAGCTTGGGCTGTATTCCGTGAAGTTAGATATTTAGTAGCTTCCTGTTGAGAAATTGCGCCAGTATTTTTAAGTTGTTGGATACGTTGATTATTGAGAATTGCATCTGCAAGTACGGCTTTCGCTTCAGCATAATTGGCTTTTGCTGTGGCTAGTTCAGCACGAATACTTTCGCTATTGATTTCAGCAAGCACTTGTCCACGTTGAACAGAATCCCCAACATTGACATTGACTTTGGTTATGCGTTGTCCAGACAATTCACTACCAATCACAACTTCTTGCCAAGCTGCAATATTTCCATTGGCAGTAAAGTTTTGTTTCCAGTTTTGTAGTTCGGGCTCAACAACTTTGACAGTAAGCGATGGTTTGGCTGTAGAAGTGGGAGTATCTGTATTTTGTGAAGAATTTTGTTTTTTATTGGATGATTTCCATGCGAAGAAAATCACCACTAAAACAATAACTGCGACAATGATCCAGAGTTTTGAATTTTTGCGTTTTTTTTGCATTGGGTCATGCGATTTCATTTTAGTTTTTTAAATGGGTGAAGACAGTTCAGTATATCTAAACGATCTATGTTTGGTCAAGCGCGCCTATTGGGTTGTATCTGTGATATTTTTCAATTTGAAATGTATATTTTTTATCTTGAACATACTCGGGATTGGAATATTTAAAGTTTGGTAAAAGAACCTGAAGCTGCATTTTAGCGTGTTGAAATTATTTATATGTTTTTAATGCGGAAATAACCAATTGTTGCATATTTTTTTATAAAAACTACATGGTGATATTTGATTTATCATTTTTTTTAATAAATTATTACCATAATAAATAGAGATTTAATAAAAAAAACCGAGCAACCAAATGAGAAAGTGAGTTTAAGTAATAGTTATTATCATTTAATATTGCGACATTATTTAGACGGATCGTTCTTGAGTATCTTATGCAGAAAGTTAAACCTTTAATTGTCATGATGGCTATCGCCACAAGCACTGCCATGGCTCATGCTGAACAACAAGAAGCAGCCGCTCAACAAACTGGGCAGAATGCTCGTCAGTTGAGTACGATTACTGTGGTGGCGAGTGCAGATGCATCGGCAGAGGGTTTAATGCCTGAGTTTGCAGGTGGACAGGTTGCATCTGGTGGTAAAGTAGGAATTTTCGGTAATCAAAAGAATATCAAAAGAATATAGATACTCCTTTTAATCTCACCAGTTATACCAACCAATATATCCAAGAACGTCAAGCAGAAAGTGTGGGGGATGTATTACAGGCGGACTCAGCAGTGCGTACTGCAAAAGGTTTCGGAAATTTTCAAGAAGCTTATTTTATTCGTGGCTTTGTACTGGCTTCTGATGATACTGCCTATAATGGCTTATATGGAATCCTACCTCGCCAGTATATTCCGACTGAGCTATTTGAACGTGTGGAAGTTTTTAAAGGTGTGAACCGTACCATGTTTGTCGGAGACTCAACATTCTGAGAAACTACTCCGATGAAAAAATCAAACTATACCCCTGAAATCAAAGAAAGAGCGGTTCAACTTGTTATTGAATCCGAAAAAGATTATCCATCGAATTGGGCTGCAATCACTGCTATTGCTCCCAAGATAGGTTGTACCCCTGAAACACTGCGTGTTTGGCATCAAAAATATTTGGATCAACAAAATCCAGTTAAAGTACAGCATCTTTCAGATCAAGAACGTATAAAACAACTGGAACGTGAAAATAAAGAACTGCAACGCGCTA
>WNDP01000173.1 GCA_009912575.1 Acinetobacter bereziniae | reverse complement strand
TAAGCCACAATTTTTGCTAAAGGTTGCAGACCTTTTGCTGTTGCAACATCTGTAGAGGTTAAAACGAGTGCAGATGCACCATCCGAAATTGAGCTGGCATTTGCAGCCGTGATGGTGCCATCTTTAGCAAATGCTGGACGTAAGGTTGGAATTTTTTCAATATTGGCATTAAACGGTTGTTCATCTTGATCAACGATAACGTCGCCTTTACGTCCTGAAACAGTGACAGGCACGATTTCATCTTTAAACCAGCCTTCAGTAATGGCTTTTTGGGCACGCTGTAAAGAACGAATAGCAAAATCATCCATTTGCTGACGCGTATAAGCTTTGCTATTTGCCATATCTTGAGCAAAAGAACCCATTAAGCGACCAGTCTCAGCATCTTCCAAACCATCAAAAAACATATGGTCTTTGATTTCGCCGTGACCCATGCGGTATCCACCACGAGCTTTAGGCAGTAGGTATGGTGCATTGGTCATTGATTCCATGCCACCTGCAACAATGATTTCAGCAGAACCCGCCTTGATTGCATCAGCGGCTTGCATGACTGCTTTCATGCCAGAACCACAGAGTTTATTGATGGTGACAGCGCCTGTTGAATCAGGTAAACCTGCTTTACGCATTGCTTGGCGAGCAGGGCCTTGTTTTAAACCTGCTGGGAGTACACAGCCCATGATGACCTCTTGTACATCGGTAGGCTGTAAACCTGATCGTGCAATTGCTTCTTTAATGCTTACAGCACCTAAGTCTGGTGCAGTTACATTGGCAAGACTGCCCTGAAAACCGCCCATAGCAGTACGCGCACCATTTACAATTACGATGTCAGTCATTGTTCTATCTCCTCATGATTCTTTGAATATGTCCAAACCTTAAGCAGTATATAAAAAACAGCTCAAGAATAAATGCAGAATGTAGAATATATCTAGACGCTAGAGAACAGTTTTTAGCATTTAGAGGTAGGTTCTGAATTCAGTGTTGCCATTCGTCCGATCTTGTAACGGGTATTATTTCCCGTATCTTGGTGACCACAATAATAAAAACTGCCAGGTGAGCCACGAGGAAGTCCAGTATCGCCTTGCAATGTTAAGACTTCTCGGCTACTCGAACTGCCTATCCATGTCAAGGTGCCATACTTAATATTTTTTTCAGTTTTAAGGAGTATATGCTCATCACGATCAATCTGTTTATTTTTATTTTTGTCTATAAAAATAACGATACCTTTGTGCCACTTGTCTTTTTCACATTGTACTAAACTTTCCGATGAGCACATAACCACAGTAGTTCGGTGCATTAAGGCTTGGCTTCTTGCATAAGAAATGTGCTGTTGAATCATCGGATGAATGGATCGAATTTCGTGCTTTTGCATCCAGTCATGATAAAAAGGCAAACTGATCAAGCTGATAATGATAATTGCAATGATAACAATTATAGTTATAAGCTCAAACAAAGAAAAACCTTGTTCTTTACAATAAAAATACATGTTTTAATCGTCTGTTAAGTATTGTTTTTTATTTGAAAAATAATGAGTTAACTTTTAAATCTTAATGAAACGTTTTTGTAGTAAAATATTTATTACTATCACTTTCTTTTACTGCTAAAATGCAGATAGTAAAAAAAGCGATTCACGAACAAAAATTGAGTAAAAAGTTACCGAATTACAACGGAAATTGTAAGTAATTTTGTCAATAATTTACTTGATTAAAGTTATCAAGCACTTGGAAAAAGCCTCAAGTGTTTGTATGATTCAACGTGAGTAGCTTAAAAATAATACTGGGGTATTAAAATTTATCTCAGGGTAGCCAATAAATTTTAGGCTAAGCTTGAACAACAATTGTTATCTCTGGAGGATATCCATGAAATTGAGTCGTATCGCACTTGCTATGCTTGTTGCTGCTCCACTCGCTGCTGCTAATGCTGGTGTAACTGTTACACCATTAATGCTTGGTTACACTTTCCAAGATTCTCAACACAACAATGGTGGTAACAAGGGCGAGTTAACAAACGGTCCTGAGTTACAAGACGATTTATTCGTTGGTGCTGCACTTGGTGTTGAACTTACTCCATGGTTAGGTTTCGAAGCTGAATATAACCAAGTTAAAGGTGACCTTGACGGTACTGGCGTTGTTGGTTCTGAATACAAGCAAACTCAAATCAACGGTAACTTCTATGCTACTTCTGATTTGATCACTAAAAACTATGACAGCAAAATCAAGCCATACGTATTGTTAGGTGCTGGTCATTACAAGTACAAACTTGATGACATGTCTTACCACAACAACGAAGAAGGTACTTTAGGTAACGCTGGTTTTGGTGCTTTCTGGCGCTTAAACGATGCTTTATCTCTTCGTACTGAAGCTCGTGGTACTTATAACTTTGACGAAAAATTCTGGAACTATACTGCTCTTGCAGGTCTTAACGTAGTTCTTGGTGGTCACTTGAAACCTGCTGCTCCTGTAGTAGAAGTTGCTCCAGTGGTTCCAGTGGTTCCAGTTGCTCCAACTCCAGTTGAACCAGCTCCACAAGTTCTTACTGAAGACTTGAACATGGAACTTCGTGTGTTCTTTGATACAAACAAATCAAACATCAAAGATCAGTACAAACCAGAAGTTGCTAAAGTAGCTGATGCGTTGAATACATTCCCGAATGCGACTGCTCGTATTGAAGGTCACACAGATAACACTGGTCCACGTAAGTTAAACGAACGTTTATCTTTAGCTCGTGCTAACTCTGTTAAATCAGCGCTTGTAAGCGAGTACAACATTGATGCATCTCGTTTGTCTACTCAAGGTTTCGCTTGGGATCAACCGATTGCTGACAACAAAACTAAAGAAGGTCGTGCTATGAACCGTCGTGTATTCGCGACGATCACTGGTAGCCGTACTGTAACTAAATAATTAATTATTTAGTTAAAAAAAAAGCGACTCAATTGAGTCGCTTTTTTATTGGAAATACTTATAATTGGTAAATATCTAAATAAAATCGAAGCCAGAATTAATAATTACAGGTTGATCATGAAATACGTGATTCTAGGAATGATGTTACTGAGCTTAACTGCTTGTACATCCGCTCCAATAAATAGCAATACTGTCTCCATCCAAAAACAATATCCAAATGAAGTAAAGTCTTTAAAAAGTGGGCTTTCCATATATTTTCAGCCGAAATCAACGCAAGTTGATCCACAATATCGTCCCGCTTTATCAGTTGCTGCACAATTATTGCAAACCAATAAAAATTTTGTGCTTAACATAGAAGGGCACACAGACAGTTCAGGCTCATTGGCTGCGAATAATAAAGTTTCATTAACACGGGCAAATATCGTCAAAGATTATTTGGTGAGTGAATACAATGTTAATCCTAATCAACTCATCACTGTGGGCTTAGGACCAACTAAGCCAATTGCAGATAATAAAACTGCTGAAGGAAAAGCAAAAAACAGACGTGTAACAGTCATTTTAAAAATTAAGTGACTTCACAAGATACTTAATAACAACGCGGATACTAATAAGGTAGATAACCATAAGGTTGGTAATCAGAAGGTCGGTAATCAGAAGGCAGCTAATTAAGTACGATTCAGGTTATAATCATTGAGTAAAGATTTTAAGTATTTGGATCGTAAATGAGTCTGCAAATTCCTGAAGAATTACTTAACTTGGAAGCCAATGGCGGTATTTTTGCGGTCTGGATGCTGATGCAAAATTATGCTATTCCAGTGGATATTCAAACACTTGTTGAGCTCTGCAACTATGATCCTGACGCTGGAACATTTACCATTGGTTTAGCCGTAGGATTAAAAAAATTAGGCTTTGATATAACCTTTCATAGTGCTGAGGATCCCGATATTCATATAAAAGAAATTGAGTATTACAAACTGGCAAAACATTTAGGTTTAACTGTTGCGCAACCCTTAATCTATCAAGATGTACAGACCAACATTGAACATGGTTATTCCATGATTGTTTATTATGACACGTTGGACGGAATTGGTAATCACTCCTTGGTCTATTCGATTGATGATCAACACATATGTTTCTATGATAGCTTTGAGCCGATGGCAAAAAAAATTTTTGAACAACAATCGAGAGCTGAAGGCATTTGCCAACAGGCAATCGTCATTCGCGGGTACAATCCTGCGATTCGATATAGTTAACATTTAAGTTCTATTTCCTCTTTGCAAATCGAAATTCACAAAGAGGAAGTGCCTAAACTACAATTAAGACTTAACCTTTAATGCACAATACTTGTTTAAGGGTATGTACGACTTCAATCAAATCGCTTTGATTTGCCATAACTTGATGAATATCTTTATAAGCACTTGGAATTTCGTCTACTACACCTTTGTCTTTACGACACTCAACGCCAGCAGTTTGCGCAATTAGATCTTGTTGATTGAACATGTGTTTAGCTTTAGTTCGGCTCATTTTCCGTCCTGCGCCGTGTGAACATGAGCAGAAAGAGTCTGGATCGCCTTTACCTTTGACGATGAAAGACTGTGCACCCATTGATCCCGGAATAATTCCGTATTCATCAAGCCCTGCACGAATTGCTCCTTTACGTGTGACAAAGACCTCTTCACCGAAGTGAAGTTCTTTTTGTACATAATTATGATGGCAATTAATTGCTTCTTTGGTCATCTGAAAGCTAGGTAGTAATGGGCGAATGGCTTCTAAAATTAAACGCATCATTTCACGTCGATTTTCAAATGCATATTCTTGTGCCCATTCAACAGCTTGAACATAATCATCAAAGTTGCTTGAACCTTCTGCAAAATAGCTCAAATCCTTATCGGGTACATGACCAAAACGGTTTTGCGCTTCTTTTTTAGCACGTTCAATAAAATAGGTACCGATCACATTACCTAAACCACGACTACCTGAATGTAACATGACCCAGACATCATTATTTTCATCAAGACAAAGTTCAATAAAGTGATTCCCACCACCTAAAGTACCGAGTTGTTTTTGCCATGTCACATCAAAACTACGTAACATACGTTTTAATGCAGGGTGTTTGTCCGTAATTAACTTTAGCTTTTTATCTAAAGGAGAAAGCGTTGAAGCTTTGGCCTTGATTTGTTTATGTATTTCAAAGCCAACAGGAACTTTTCTTTCAATTGCATTACGCAAACTACTCAAGTTGTCAGGTAGCTGAGCAGCTTTAAGGCTTAACCTTAACGCATTCATTCCACAACCAATATCTACACCCACAGCAGCAGGGATGATGGCGTTTTTTGTTGGAATTACGCTTCCTACTGTAGCACCTTTACCCAAATGTACATCAGGCATGACTGCAATATGTGAGTGAATAAATTGTAGCTGTGACATCTTTCGTAGTTGTGTCAGGCTTTCTTCATCCACATCCGTGGTATAAATTTTTACAGGAACGCCATATTCTGCTTTGGCGTTCAAAATCATTTGTATGCCCATTTTCATTCTCTAAGCAAATTATTTTTATTGTCCGAAAGTTTTAAATCAATATTACCCATCCATGATTTGGATTCAGTAGGCAATAAAAAACCTAGCGAATGCTAGGTTTGAAACTGACATTCGGACACTTTGATTAAATCAGTGTCCGTGAGTAGACGACGACTTAATCTTAATTCAAAGTTTTCTCAAGTTGTTGCATGTCGTACTCCTCTTTATTTTTGATTCGAAAATCAAAGACCAAAATTCTGTTTGGATAAGATCCAATGAGCGCTATTCTATAAATAAAAAAAACTTTGTCAACAAATTTTGTTAAATTACTCAGTAAGATGGTTTGACTTTATTGGATAGCCAAATAAAAAAAGCAGCTCGAAAGCTGCTTAAAAATTGATAAAAACATTATTCTTTTTCAACAACAATCGGGCTTACATCCATTTTGTCATAAGGTACAAATTTAGTTTTATGCTTCCACTTATAGCCTAACCATATGACTAAAAATAGTGGAATGCTGATGTACGTCGACAAGACACTCACCCATTTTCCATCAAGCACCGCTTCTGAGTTTTGTCCAAGAATAATGATGGCACAGAGAATAAAAGCGAACCAAGGACCAAATGGGAAGAATTTTGCTCGATACGCCAAATCCTCCAGTTTATGACCTTGTGCCAAATATCCTTTACGGAAGCAATAATGGGAAATAGCAATACCTAACCATACGATAAATCCACACATACCTGACATGTTTAATAGCCAAGTAAAGACTACACTTTCCCCAATAAATGTGGTTAAAAAGCAGAGTGCTGCAATTGCAGTCGTGGCATAGAGTGCGTTCATTGGAACACCACGCAGATCGAGCTTAGAGAAAATTCGCGGTGCTTTCCCTTCACGCGCCATGTCAAAGAGCATCCGTGTGGATGAATACATGCCTGAATTACCCGCTGACATAATCGCAGTTAAAATCACTGCATTCATCAAGCCTGCTGCAAAAGCTAAACCTGCTTTTTCATATAACAAGGTAAATGGTGAAAGGGTAATATTTCCGTCACCCTCAGCAGCAAGTGCAAGGTTTGGATCTGTGTATGCCACCAATGTACCAATGATGAAAATACACAAGATATAGAACAATAGAATACGCCAAAAGATCTGTTTGATTGCAATCGGAATGGTCTTCTTTGGGTCTTTAGATTCGCCCGCAGCAACGCCAACCATTTCAGTCCCCTGAAATGAGAATCCTGCAATCATGGCAACACCGACCAATGCTTGGAATCCTCCCACGAAAGGAGCATCACCAATGGTCCAGTTCTTAGTCACCGAGTCTGTTGGATCTAACATGATTTTACCAATCATGAATAAACCGATCACGATAAAGAACAGGATGGCAATCACTTTGACCAATGAAAATAAGAATTCACTTTCACCAAAGCCTTTGACGGTTAATGCATTGATAAAGAAGATAATGGCGAGAAATATTGCACTCCACCAAAAACTAGGAATATCAGGAAACCAAAATTTCATAATGAACTGAACAGCAACCAATTCAAATGCAACAGTAATTGCCCAGTTATACCAATAGTTCCAACCGAGTGCGAATCCAAAACCTTCTTCTACATATTTATTACCATAGGTAAAAAATGCACCTGAAGTAGGGTTGTGGGTTGCTAACTCACCTAGACTGGTCATTAAGAAATAAATCATAATACCAATCAGCACATAGGCGAGTAATGCTCCACCAGGACCCGCAGTGGCAATGGTTTGACCAGAAGCAAGGAATAAACCTGTACCAATAGAACCGCCGATCGCGATCATGTTTAAATGTCGTGCTCCAAGCTTACGCTGGAGTTGTGGATGATCTGTTTCGCTCATCGTTATTCCTTGCTGCTTTTTTGAGTATTTGCGAATAGCACTTTGAAGCCTTGTTGATCGGCTTTCGTAGTGCACTGACCAAAGCTCTGCTCAATGAGTAATGGGTAATTTAGAAAGCGGTTTGCCACAATCCATAATTCACCACCTGATTTTAAATGTCTTCTCGCAGTTTTACATAATGTTTCACTGGCATTGTAGTCGGTTTGAATGCCTTGATGAAATGGTGGATTACTGACGATGGCATGTAAAAACAAAGGCGCATCTTCAATTCCAGTCACTGCTTTTATTTCGAGTTGTTCTAATGGTAATTGATTTTTTTCAAACGTCATTTGTGTTGAAGCTAGAGCAAAAGCATCAACATCGAGTGCAAAAATACGATTTTTGGGGTTGAGCTTAGAAAGAAATGCACTGATGACACCCGCACCACATCCAAAGTCGGCAATTTTTCCTGAAGTGACTTGTTTTAAATAAGGTAATAGTACTGCCGTTCCAATATCTAAACGATTCTGGCTAAAAACACCTGGAAGGGCACAAATACAAAGATCGCCCGAAGGAGTGCTTACATTGTATTCTTGCGCCCATTGTGCAAGCGGTTTAATAGCCACAGTCTTATCTGTAGTCAATTGCCACATTTGGCAATGACGTGCGCTATCTAATTTAATGGCCTGACCAAAAGGCAATAATTGTTTTGCGGCGCGTTCAACACCACCTTTCTTTTCGCCAACCAAAAAGATCGAAGCGCCAATGGCTAAACGAGCAACCAACTGATGCAGCACATAATTGAGTAATTCTTTGGATTTCGGGACAAAAACGATAGCTTGATCGAAGTCAGCCTCTGCCAAGTCTGTTCCAAAATGCACGTTGGCTTGTTGGTTTTGGAAGTATTGGAACTCATTATAATTCCAAGTCCACACACTTGCCTCGATGTCATGAGCTAAATTTGAAAGTAGATCATCCGTTGGTGCATTGACCAATAAAACACGTCCAGAGAGATAGTCATGCTGTCGAATGACAACTTCACTTCTTGGCTCCATATTCACCATCCATCATTAAAATTGAACAATAATGCCCAGTCTAGGCTGGGCATTATAAAGAATTGATTCGTTATTTTTTAGCTTCTGGCAAAACTAAATTTAAAATTAAGGCAGCAAGTCCACCTGTAGCAACACCTGAGCTAAAGATATTGCGCGGTAATTCTGGTAAATGTTCTAGAATTTGAGGAACTTGAGCAACCCCTAAGCCGAGTGCTAAAGAAATTGCAATAATTAACAAGGCACGACGGTCAAGTTGAATTCCCGATAAAATGTTAATTCCTGATGCTGCTACAGCACCAAACATCACCATAACGGCACCACCAAGAACGGCTTGAGGCACAGCTTGGATGATTCCAGCAACTGCAGGAAATAGTCCGAGAATGATGAGCATGATCGCAATCCAGATACCAACATATCGGCTCGCAACACCTGTCAATTGAATGACACCATTATTTTGAGCAAAAACTGAACTTGGGAAGGTATTGAATAGCCCTGCGAGAAATGAGTTTGCACCATTGACCAATACGCCACCTTTGATACGTTCCATCCAAACAGGACCGTCAACAGGTTGGTTTGAGATTTTTGAGGTCGCAGTTACATCACCAATCGCTTCTAAAGAAGTGACTAAGTAGATGAATGCCATTGGAATAAATAAGCTCCAAGAGAAGCTAATTCCAAAATGCATGGGTGTTGGGATTTGAATTAATGGAGCATCTTTTAAACCTGAAAAGTTTAAATAGCCCATAAAGCCTGCAAGAATGTATCCAATCACTAATGCAATCAGAATGGCTGAACTTTTCACCCAAACCACTTTAAATCGATTAAGGAGAATAATAATTGCTAAAACGGTACAAGACATCATCAGATTGTCTGTGCTGGCAAAAGTATGAGTTTCCATCGCTTGATAGCCACCACCCATACTGATGAGACCTTCTTTAATTAAGGTCAATCCAATCAGCAATACCACGATTCCTGTCACCAATGGTGTAATGAGTTTTTTCACCCAAGGTAAAATTTGTGATACACCCATTTCAATAAATGAACCAGCAATTACCACACCAAAAATAGATGCCATTACTGCTTGAACGGGTGTGCCTGCTGCAACCATTGCAGAACCAATCCCAATCATTGGCCCAATAAAGTTAAAACTGGTTCCCTGAACGATCAATAAACCTGCACCAAAAGGTCCAATTTTTTTACATTGTAAAAAAGTAGCTACCCCTGAAATCACCAAAGACATTGATAAAATCATGTTGGTGTCTTGAGGTGAAACACCTAATGCTAAACAAATGAGCAATCCCGGCGTCACAATTGGAACGATAATCGCCAATAAGTGCTGTAAAGCAGCAAAAAATGCGATAAGTGGTTTTGGATGATCATTTAAACCATAAATAAGATCAATTTGACCCTGTTTTTGATTGGGAGAGGTATGAGAATCAGACATGGTTACAGAAAGAGGAAGCTGCGAGATGGCGCTATTCTAATCGCTTTACACACTATTACAAAATAAAAAGCCGACTGTTGTGAAAAAAA
>WNDP01000172.1 GCA_009912575.1 Acinetobacter bereziniae | reverse complement strand
GATTAGATACAAGAGTTAAAATGATGAATGCACCACAATCGACTTTGAGTTCCTCTGCTTTAACTGTTGCCAAAGAACTGGCAAAGCAATTTGCACAAACGGCAGCTGAGCGAGACAAAGCAGGAGGAAATCCGAAGTTTGAGCGTGATTTGATTCGGAAAAGCGGTTTATTGAGCTTGTCTATTCCGCAACAATATGGCGGGCAAGGTGCAGATTGGAAGACGATTTTTCAGACTGTTCAAACCATCGCACAAGTCGATAGTTCCTTAGCACATGTCTATGCTTTTCATCATTTATTAATCGCCACCGTTCAACTCTTTGCCCAACCTAAGCAGTATCAGCAATGGTTTGAGCAAACTGCGCAGCAGCATTTATTTTGGGGTAACACGCTCAATCCTTTAGATAAACGAACCACTGTTCAACAAGTGTCTGAAAATGAATTTATTTTTCATGGTGATAAAAGTTTCTGTTCAGGTTCCATAGACTCAGATATTTTACTGTGTTCTGGTTTTAATGATGCAGATCAGTTACTTATTGCTGTGATTCCAACCCAACGAGAAGGAGTAAGCTTTTTGGGGGATTGGAACAACATGGGACAACGTCAGACAGACAGTGGAACCAGCCATTTTGAACAAGTGAAAGTATATAAAGATGAGTTGCTATTAAATCCTGGGCCATTAAGTACGCCGTATTCAAGTCTGCGCCCATTGATTGCTCAATTGATTTTTGTGCATCTTTTCCTAGGTGTCGCAGAAGGTGCATTTGAAGTCGCTCGACAATCGATACAGACACAAAAAGCATGGTCAAAATCTTTGGCTGAGCAAGCGATACATGATCCGTATATCCAAAAGCATTTTGCTGAGTTTTATGTCCAGCTACAAAGCGTGCGCTTACTGACAGAGCAAGCAGTTGAAGCACTGCAAGCGGCTTGGGATATTGGAGAAAATTTAACGACTGAACAACGTGGTCAGGTGTCAATCGCGATTGCTACCGCAAAAATAGCTGCAACGAATAGCTCATTATTTGTGACCCAAAATATTTTCCAAGTTTTAGGCGCTCGCGCAACCACAGCACAATTGAATTTAGATCGTTTTTGGCGAAATGTACGTACACAAACCTTACATGATCCAATCGACTATAAATACCAAGAAGTTGGGGAGTGGGTGTTGACTGGAAAAGTTCCTGATCCAAGTTTTTATTCTTGAAGTTCATCCATTTCATTTGTCTGCGTGAATAGCTTTGGATCGTTGATAAGCTTTGGATTGCCGAGAGGTACGTCGTGGTGCATACCTCTTTTCGACAATTAGGAAAAATTAGGGTTTAGAGGCATGTTTCAATGTGTTCATGACTTCATAAGCGGCTTGAATACGTTCGGCATTTGCAATTCTCTTATTCATCAGCATGACCAAGCCAAATTTTTCCGCAGGAATATAAATCAGATAGGTTCCAAAACCATTTGTTGATCCTGTTTTATGGAACACTCTTGCCCCTGATTTGACCAGTGTTTTTTCAACTGGGTTTGATTGCATCACCACACGGTCAGAGTTGCTTTCTAATAACGTTTCTAAGCTTGCCGGATAGTCGAAAGTTTCCCATCCAAGCGCTTGGGTCATCCCTCCCATTTTAAAGTAGCCAATATGTGTGCCTTGAATTGCAGGACGAATAGAAGCTTTGGCTTGATCTGGATTTAAGTTTAAGTTCAAGAACTGTAGTAGATCGGGAAGGTTTGATTTCACCCCATAGGCTTGTGCATCGAAAGGTCCAGGATTGACTTGAATTGGGCGATTGTTTTGATCATAGCCAAAAGCGTAGTTAGCTTGCTGCGCTTTTGGGACATTGACATAGCTATGTTGGAGCTGAAGTTGGGGGAAGATGACTCGCTCTAATAATGTACTAAACGGCATGTTCATGGCTTTTGCTGTAGCTTCGCCAAATAGCCCTATACTGGGGTTTGAATATTGTCTAAATTGGCCAATGGGTTGATTGACCTTCCAATCTTGAAAGTATTTAAGTTGTTTGTGCATCCGTTTTGATTGGATCAGGAAATTGTAATGGCAGATTACCCGTGGTGTAGGTCGCCAGCTGCAAAAGTGTGACTTGATTAATTTCTGAATTTTTTAATGCAGGTAAATATTTTCCCGGATGGTCTTGAAGTGATAGTTTGGATAAGCTTTGCGCATAGCTTCCTGCAGTTGCAGTAAATAGTTTACTTACAGAGCCTAACTCAAAAAGGGTATTTTTATTGACTGATTTCTTATCGGCAAGTGATTGTACACCATAGTATTTTTGATAATTTTTACCTTGGTACAGCACGCCAATCGCCATACCTGGTACCGCATATTTTTGCATTAAGGGCTGAAATGCTTGACTCATGGCATTTTCAACCTGAGCTGTAGTTACTTGCTGATTGGCATTTACATAAGTCGTTAATCCCATGCCACTGATCAAAACACAAAGTGTCGTTTTTGACTTATTTAAAAATCCCATAGCAAACTTTTCCATTTATAAGACAAAAAGAAATTATATTAAGCTTGCAACACAAAAACTCCAAACATAAGCCTTTTGTCTATTTAAATAGCCTAAACAGGATGAATTGCTCAATAAAACAATTATTTAAATGCATTGATGAAGGAGTGCATGGAGAAGTAAAGCTTGGTATTTTTGTATCTGAGTTCTCATTATTATCTATATTGATTGATGGCAAAGTCTAAAAAAAATCCCTCAAGCCGAGTCAAGAGGGATAAACTGCAAAAATTTGTTTTAGTTGTTTATTGTTGTTTTTGCACGGCACAACTGTGTGACGCTTGAATGATTAAGCTGATTTCGCAGTAATTTGTGCCTTTTGTACATCTTCTAACTGTCGTACCAAAGGCAGCACTTTTTCACCAAAATATTCGACTTCTTCAATAAAATGTAAGAAGCCTGACAGAACTAAGTCCACACCTACACTTTTTAACTCAACAATTCGTTCAGCGATCTGTTGTGGTGTACCAATCAAATTGGTCTTAAAGCCATCGTTGTATTGCACCAAGTCTTCAAACGTTGATTTTGCCCAGTTACCTTCTCCTTCTTTAGAGGATGCACCTGCTTCACGGGTTGCATCACCAAAAGCATGAACTGCTTCAACATTGGCTTGGTCAATAATCTCCTGTAATACTGCTTTGGCTTCTTCTTCTGTGTCACGGGCAATAATGAAGGCATTCACCCCAATTTTTACTGAATGACCATTCAGTTTGGCTTTTTCACGAATGTCATCAATTTGTTTTTTCAGTTCCTCAGGGGTATTGCCGTTGGTAAAATACCAATCCGATACACGAGAGGCCATGTCACGTGCTGCACGAGAACTTCCTCCCTGAAACACTTCAATATGCGGTTTTTGCAAAGGTTTTGGTTTTAAGGTGTAGTCTTTAAACTGATAATATTTGCCATCGAAACTATAGTTATCCGTGGTCCATATTCCTTTCAAAGTTCGAATAAATTCTTCAGAACGGACATAGCGCTCATCATGTTCAGGCCATGGTTCCCCGATCGCATCGAATTCGCCACGAAACCAGCCACTCACGACATTAATGGCGATACGACCGTTGGTCAGATAGTCGATCGTTGCCAACTGTTTTGCAGCCAAAACAGGTTTCCACGGACCAGGCAAGATGGCTGCAATCACTTTTAATTTATCCGTCTTGGCCAATAAAGCATGGCTAAAACTTACAGACTCATGTTGATTTTCAGCGCCATAGCCTGCGGTGAAACGAATTTGGGTGAGGGCATATTCGAAACCACTTTTTTCAGCCGCTTGTGCCAAACGGACATTATAGTCATAGCTCCAGTCTGTACGTTGTTCAATATTACTGACGACTAAACCACCACTGACATTGGGAACCCAATATGCAAACTTAATGGCTGGAGTATGGTTTGATGAAAACTGTGACATAACATGACCCTCTATTTTTATTATCCGCGAATGCGAGTTTGCAATTAAGCAACCTGTGATTGTGGTGATTTGGATTTCGCATGAAGACGGTTTTCTGCTGCATCCAAGTCTGGGATTGCTGCTGAAGGCAGAACGTCATCTTGCTCGATTTGTTTGTTAATTCCTAAGTTTTGATTGGCTTGTGCCGTCTTTGCTTTTACAACTTCAGCACGTTGTCCTTTTGCTGGTGCCCATTCCAAAATTGGTAATGCACGTGCAATCGCCAAAGTAATACGATCTTGAATATGTTCACTCTTGATGGTGTATTCAGGCGTGAAATCACGATCTGTTGCATAGACACCAATCGGCAGGGTTTGTGCTTGGAAAAAACTAAATAATGGACGAAGTTGATGTTCCAATACCAATGCATGACGGTCACTGCCTCCTGAAGCCGCCAGCAATACAGGAACATCCACCAGTGCAGTTTGTTCGACAAAGTCGAAGAAATGTTTAAATAAACCTGTGAATGAAGCACGGTATACAGGCGTACCCACGATCAATGCATCTGCTGCTTCGACTGCCGCTAAGTCATCTTGTACACGCTGTGGGAGTTGGTTGCGGTAAATTGCACCACCTAACAAATGACCTATTTCACAGAATTTAATAAAATGCACATTGATCAGTGTTGCTTCACCCAGTTCATCTAAAATGGCTTGAACTAAGCTTTCTGTTTTAGAAGGATTATTTAACCCTCCTGAGACAGCAACAATATTTAATGGCTTTTGTTGAGTATAAATAGACATGTTGGCAACCTAATAAATTGAATCTCGGAATGCCATTCATTAATCTATATTCGATGAATTTCGTAAAATAATGAAAAACAGATTGGTTATCAGTTTTTAAGATATACAGGGAAACGCTTCATTTTAAGGGGGAGATATAGTCTAAATTGCTGAACTTATTTGATATTATTTATTTGGATAAGCAATTCATTTTTAGATGTTTATTTTATATTTAAAAGTGATATTTAAATCTGTATTTTGAGAAATAACCGAAAAATAGTAGGGAATTCTCATTAAAGCACACAAATAATTCAAAAATTCGTTAATATTAACGTATCTTAAATAGCAATAGTGCGGTTAGAATAAAAGAACTGTGCTAGAGATCTCTCGCTTCGCTTATGAATATTTTAATCGTTGATGATCATCCACTGTTTCGCCATGCGTTAATTCAGGCGGTTCGTTATAGTTTGCCACAGGCTCAAATCAGTGAAACTGCGGCTGTTAATGAGTTCTACGAGCGTTTGGAAAATGGTCCAGAACCAGATTTAGTCTTATTGGATTTAAATTTACCTGGTGCATCGGGCTTCTCTGCATTGGTACATGTTCGTGCGCAGTATCCTGCGATTCCAATTATTGTGGTTTCAGCCCACGAAGACGCATCGATTATTCAGCGTGCGATTGCACATGGTGCAATGGGTTACATTCCAAAATCTGCACATCCAAGTCATATCGGGGAAGCAATTCGCCAAGTATTAGAAGGCGAAATTTGGTTGCCACCAAATTTACCAACTGCGAATATGAATTTTGATCCTCGTGCTGCAGATGAAACAGCTTTAGCTGAACGTATCCAATCTTTAACACCACAGCAATTTCGTGTTTTGATGATGGTTGCTGAAGGCCTGCTAAATAAACAAATCGCATATGAGCTTGATGTTTCTGAAGCGACAATTAAAGCGCATGTAACCGCAATATTCCGTAAGCTGGGAGTGCAAAATCGTACTCAAGCTGTCTTGGCAATCAATGCACTGAACATCGAAGAGAAGAAAGTTTAAAGCTTTTTGACTGCTCAATTGAAAATCCCGGAAATTATGAGAAGAGTGTATTAAAAATATGCTCTTTTTTATATTTTAAAATTCACTTTTAAGTTTTATATTTATAAAATTCAGTTTGTTATCGTTATTTTATTCTTTGCTAAGCAAAGAATGAATCTCCGATAATTTTTTCACTTTTATCAATTATTCAAAATAGGCGTATACTGAAGAGACATGAGGAAAAACTATGTCTGATGCATCTGAATCTACAGCGTATATTGAGTATGGCACTCGTCCCTTTCTGGCGATTTTGCTGTCGCTATTTCTAGCAGGGTTTGCCGTATTTTCATCATTGTACTGTGTTCAACCCATGATGCCTTTTTTAGCAAAATTTTTTCATGTGACCCCTACACATAGCAGTTTCCCACTTTCATTTTCCACCATTGCATTGGCTTTAGGGCTTTTATTTGCAGGTCTAATCTCGGATCGCTATGGCCGTAAACAGATCATGGTGATTTCTTTATTTTCGACAGCACTTTTGCTGTTATTAAGTTCATTGTTACCCTATTGGGAAATTTTTCTTGCCACACGAATGATGATCGGTTTGGCCGTGAGCGGTGTTGCATCAGTGGCGATGACTTATATTGGCGAAGAGATTGCACAAAAAGATGTTGGCTTTGCGATGGGTTTGTATATTTCAGGTACTGCTATTGGCGGTATGGGAGGGCGCTTAATCGCAGGCGTTTTACTGGATTATATTTCATGGCAAACAGCCACCATGATTATCGGCATACTCAATTTGTTGATCGCAATCACTTTCTATGTCGCACTCCCTGCGTCCAAACATTTTAAATCTTATCCTATTCAATTCTCTCGCTTTATCGAATCATTCAAGAAAAACCTCTCTGATGCAAAATTAAGATTTCTATTCATCGAAGGTTTTATTTTGATGGGGTGCTTTGTCACTGTATTTAATTACATGAGCTATCATCTTTTAGAAAAACCTTTTGAGTTGTCTCAGACTTGGATTGGCTTGATTTCGATCGCCTATTTATCCGGTATTTATAGCTCACCACGAGCAGCGGGTTGGAGTCGTCGATTTGGACGTGCAAAAGTCTTGATTGCCATGTTTTGTAGTATGGCGCTAGGTTTGTGGGTGATGTTCATTCCATCTTTATGGACTGTGTTAATTGGGCTATTTATTTTCACTTTTTCTTTTTTTTGCGGCACATTCCACCTCAAGCAGTTGGGTGTCCATCCAGTCTTTACAATATCGTGCAGTCGGTTCTTCGCTGTATTTGTTTTGCTACTATCTCGGTTCAAGCCTTTTGGGCAGTGGTAGTGGCTTGATTTGGGAAAAATATGGTTGGTCGGGTCTAACCGTGAGCATAACTGTTGTACTGGGTATTGGTTTATTGGTCGCGTTAAAATTAAATCAAATGCAGAAGCAAACCGACTCAGATTCTACAAAGCTTGAATCGAATTAAACTGTCCTGAGCTTTTATTGATTGATTCACCATCCTCATTTAAAACAGTTTATTCTTTTCATTTCGACATTTGAATGAAATGAAAGTAGAGAAATCATCGCTAAAAATAAAATGTTTACTTTTTAATCAAGCAACATGAGCAAAATTCATGGTAAAATGATTGGCTTTCATCTTAGATCTCTCCCGATCGCCAACTGCCAATCGAGAAAACTCACCATGTCGACCGCTTATACTGCTCAGACAGCGCCTGTTGCGTTGTTTGATTATGACAAATATTGGGCATCGTGCTTTGAACCAGCACCTTTTTTGCCTATGTCTCGCGAAGAAATGGATCAACTCGGTTGGGACAGTTGTGACTTTATTTTAGTGTGTGGGGATGCATATATTGACCATCCTTCATTCTGTTCAGGGATTATTGGTCGAACACTTGAAGCGCAAGGTTTCCGTGTCGGCATTATTGCTCAACCTGATTGGACATCTGCCGAAGCCTTTAAAGTTTTAGGTAAACCAAATATTGCTTGGGGTGTTACAGCAGGCAATATGGACTCGATGATCAACCGCTATACGGCAGATCGTAAGATTCGTTCAGATGATGCTTCTTCGCCAGACAATGTGCCCAATAAACGCCCCGATCGTGCTGCAACTGTTTATTGCCAACGTTGCCGTGAAGCATTTCCAGATGTACCTGTATTATTGGGCGGCATCGAAGCTTATTTACGTCGTATTGCCCATTATGATTATTGGTCAGATAAAGTTCGTCGTTCAGTGTTGATGGATTCTAAAGCGGATTTATTGATGTATGGCAATGGTGAGCGCTCAATCGTTGAAGTGATGCATCGCCTTGCCAAAGGTCAAAAAATTCATGAAATTACCGATGTTCGTGGCACAGCATTCATCGTCAATAAGAGCAATCGTGCTTCAAAAGCCAAATTTGTTGAAATTGCATCCAATGATGTGGATTCAATTGGCCGAGTTGATCCGATCATTAATCCGTATGTGATGACCGAAGATTTGGATGGATGTGAGATTGAGCAGAATAAAGGCAATTCTTTAAGCCAATATCAAAATTTCCAAAAAGAATTGGTTGCTAATCCTGTGGTACGTGAAGGCGATCATTTGGATGAAAACACTCAAATTGTACGTTTACAACCCGCCTCAAAGGCGATTAAACATAAATTACCGCCTCGTGAGTTGGCTGTAATTCGTTTACCTGCTTTTGAAGAAGTGGCTGAAGATCCTGTGTTATATGCACATGCAAATCGTATTTTACACTTGGAAACCAATCCGGGAAATGCGCGTGCCTTGGTGCAAAAACATGGTGAACGTGATGTGTGGCTGAATGCGCCACCGATTCCTCTGACCACTGAAGAAATGGACTATGTGTTTGATCTGCCTTATGCACGTCTACCACATCCTGCTTACGGTAATGCACGTTTCCCTGCCTTCGACATGATTAAATTCTCTGTGAATATCATGCGTGGCTGTTTTGGCGGTTGTACTTTCTGCTCGATAACTGAGCATGAAGGGCGAATTATTCAAAACCGTTCAGAAGAATCAATTTTGCGTGAAGTCGAAAAGATTCGTGATACAGCGCCCGGTTTCACAGGCATTATTTCTGATCTCGGTGGTCCAACGGCCAATATGTACCGTTTGCATTGTAAAGATCCAGAAATTGAAAAAAATTGTCGTAAGCCTTCATGTGTTTATCCAGGCGTGTGTCAAAACTTACATACGGATCATGCGCCTCTAACACAGTTGTACCGTAAAGCCCGGGCAATCAAAGGTATTAAAAAAATTCTGATCGGTTCTGGCTTGCGCTATGATCTTGCAGTGTTGAATCCTGAATATGTGAAAGAGCTGGTTCAACACCATGTAGGCGGATATTTGAAAATTGCCCCTGAGCATACCGAAAAAGGTCCATTGTCGAAGATGATGAAACCCGGAATAGGAACTTATGACCGCTTTAAGCAGATGTTTGATCGTTTTAGTAAGGAAGCTGGCAAAGGTGGCACGTTATACTGAAAATGTCGATATTGTAAAAGGTGAAAAGCGTCGTCGTTTACATAAAGCATTCTTACGTTATCATGATCCAAATAACTGGCCTTTATTACGTGATGCCTTACGTGAAATGGGGCGTGCTGATTTGATTGGTAACTCTAAGCAACATTTGATTCCAACCTATCAGCCGCAAGGTACTGAGGGTCAGTATCAATCGGCACGTAAGAAAAACTCAACATTGGCAGGCGATTCACAAAAACGTACAGGTGAAAATACTGTACGATCTCAGTCACGTCATGCAGGTCAAACGAATCGTCCACAAAAAGGACAAGTCTTGACGCAGCATACGGGTTTACCACCTCGTGAAACAGGGGATCGTAAAAAACCTTTTGCTGGAAATAGTAAAGGAAAATCTAAGCCGAAAAGTCGTGCTTGAGTTTTAGTCAATGTTATAGAGGGTGCGAAAGCACCCTCTATTTATTGATTTAAATATAGGCAAAAGATATAGTGAAGGCACTGCTGTCCCACAAATATCACAAGAAGAACCTCAGTTGAGGTTCTTCTTGCTTTAACCACTTTTTATCTGGCAAAAATAAATATTTCAGCAATTTTCTTTCAAATAAATTCACCTGAATAATTCTTAATAATCTTTGAACACTCCATCCTTCCTGTGCCATA
>WNDP01000171.1 GCA_009912575.1 Acinetobacter bereziniae | reverse complement strand
TAATTCCATTACTTTTTAATCCTTTGAGTATATTCGCATCATAACTCAGTACTACGCCCGACTGTGCAGCAAAAGTGGATAATACATAACCCAACTGATTGCCTTTAATTTGATAAAATTTTTCAGACGATGTTTTTGTTGATGCTGCGACATTGGGAGTTAGTTGTGCATAAACACCGCCAATACATAAGCATTGTATAAAAACGGCCAAGCTTTGTTTTTTAAACTTCATATGAGCGCCTACTTGTGAATGATTTTCATTTTCAATAATCATTACCCAGTGACTTTTAAAAATATGACAAAAAAAATTATTTATTTTTCTGATGGGATCCAGATCCAAATATAGGCTTAAAACTGCTAATATTCTGAGTTTTATATGCAAATGGAATGAATAAAATAATTTACAGGCTCATTAAAGCTAATTTATAGACTTATAACTTTATCTAAAATTAACATAATACGCCTTATGCGAAATGCTTGAAATTTCTCTATAAGCATCAATATCTTATTCGAAACCATGATGGGGTTCAGCGCACTGTCATGGTTTCTTTGTGATTATTCACGTTCCACGCCTATTCTTTGATCATTGTTTCACGTTTTTGTGTAGCCTTATTTAATGATCATTCCTCTAATTTTCAAGGCTAAGTGACATCTTCTCCATATAAATAATTATTTAAACGACATCTTCAGCATCATTTATTCATGTTTCTGGTGCAATATATTTCTTATGGACTCCTCCAGCTGTCTTCGGATATATATCTTTTTCAAGCCACATATAAACCCCAAATATGTGGCTTTTTTTTTGCCTAATCATAAGGCCTGAAAAAACGACTCCAAAATCCCCTTTTCTCCGGTTCAGATTCAACATGTTCTGGTACTGGTATACGCTTATTTTCTGTTTGTTCCGAAATAGTCAATCCGTTATCCTTCGATTCGAATTCTGGCCGAGGATCTGTTGTTATATCCTGGCTAATTTTCTGATCGGTAAACGTAGTCATTTTGGCTGAAGGAGGTTTCATTTCAATGAGTGTTAGAAGCGTATCTATACGAGCATTTGCTTTGGATTCACGATCTTCGGCTTTTTCTAATTGTTTTTTTAGAAAATCGATCTGGTTTTTAAGTTCTACCACTATTTTATCAGTGTATTCAGATGTATTTTGATTTTGTATTGAAGACGTATCAATACGTTTTGCTTGTTTTGCTCCAAAAGGCTCACCATAGACACGAAGTAGTTCTGAAAAATCTATAAAACCATCGTGGTCACGACTTAACACACCATTTTTTATGTCTTTATATAGTGTAGCTCTAGATTTTTTATACAGGGTTGCAGCATCACTAACACTGTATTTTGTAGCTGTATTCATAGTGTATTGCTGTGTATTTTAAAAATGTATTGGAGAATACAATATGTGTATTCTCCAATACACTCAAGCTTTAAAGCCAAGGTTTTTTAGGTAAGGTAAAAACTGCTTTTGTTGTATTGGATCTCTCAGCATTTCTTTGATTTTCGCTGCTAAGCTCTCATAGCTCTCATTACCATTTGCTAAGTTTGAAAATTCAGGTAGTCGTGAAAGGTGATTGCCAAACATATTGATTTGAGCATCTGTCATTTGGTGGAATGTTGCTTTGGATATTTTTGTTAAGTCATGTTGAGCTGGTATTGCTTTTGATTTAATGCTGAATTGAATATCCGTGATAACTCTACCTTTTTTGAATTGGTCATAGTCAACGGTAATATTGGTATGTTTATTAATTTCACTTACTGCTCTGTCTAAGACGTTAGATTTAAAGTTAGACATTGTTGAATATTCAGTCGCATCCAGCCCTAATTTTGCTCTAAGATCGTTAATACTATATTTCTCAGTTTTTGTTACATTTAACCATTTAATTAATAGCTCATATAGTCTAATGCTATATTTGCTTTTAAAGTCAGACACTTGTTCTATATGGTATTTTGTGAATTGTTCGCTTAATCGGCTAATTAAGCTGATAACTTCGTTATTAAGGTATAAAACAATAAGACCATTAGCATCTACATAGGTTACTTTATTTACCCAATTTGCTGTAGTAAGGGCCTCTTGGCCCTTATATCTATCTAAATAACTAAACTCCCTTCTTTTTAGTGTTTTCGCTGCCTCTCTAAGCAAGCCATAGGCATTATTACTATCTACTTTAAATTGATGAACATAGTCACTTACGAATACTTCTATTGGTGTATCAGATGTGAGATTAGAGGACTCTCTAGCTCCAACTATAGCCAAGAGCATAATACGTTGCTCTATGAGTGATAAGTTGAAAGAGGCGTCGATAAGAGCATTATCCTTAACAACTAATTTATTGTTATTGGTCATGATACGAAGCTTATTAATTCATTTAACTAGGTTATATGCTATATATTTTAAATAGTCAATAATCTATCTATTTAAATACCCCTTAAACCTATCTTTATCACCCCTTAAACCTATCTTTATCACCCCTTAAACCTATCTTTATCACCCCTTAAACCTATCTTTATCACCCCTTAAACTATTGCAAATAAATGCTTTCAGCATCTCTAAAAGCATTTAAAAACATTAAAAATAATTAAAAGCCCTGGTCTTTAAAAATTGCCCTTGGTTTTCGCTTCACTTCGTTCGCTCAAACTCTATTGAATCTCGCTTTCGCTCGATTCGTCGGGGCAATTTTTTAGTTAATCTCGTTGTAAATTCACTAAAAAGCAAAAGCAAGATCAAAAGCAACTCGGAATTCGCTTCGCTCATAAAGCTTTATGCTCGCTATCGCTCGTCTAGAAGCCTAGGTTTCCATCTGATTTATGCCTTTTTCGGCTATACAGCCAAAAAAAGCAGTTTTTTAGAGGGTCGAGGCGCGAATTTTGTGGATATCGCTCGTAGACACTCGCTCTGCATATACCTTTTAGGTATAAAGAGTACATTGAAAGAGTCCTTGATTTACTATTTTTTGATGAAGGCTCAATGCACTATTTCTGCGATTACAGCCATTGTTTGGTTGTTGATATAGGGGGAAAACTGTGTTTATATGGTCAAATATGGCTGTAATCGCAATTTATTGCAGTTTATGCAGCTTTTTCAGTACAGCCTTATGCAACTCTACATCACCCACTTTATAGGTTGGAAGTTTTTCCAAGGCTAAAAAGAATAACTTAGTGGCTTGTTTATTATCTTTTGTCATCGCTAATGACTCTTGAAAAAGCGCACTTTTTCGTATTTTCGAGACAGAACTAAAACTGTTCTTAATTGTCTGTTCAATTTTTTCTAAATTGTCTGGATCGAGGTTCCATTGTGCTTGTTTCCAGATGGATAAGATGATTCCGCCCAAAGCATATTTAAGCTGATTCTCTGCATTCCGCTTTTTTTGCGCTTCAGTCATTTCTTTGTGACTTTTCTGCAATATTTCTCGTTTGTGTTCGTTTTCCAAGCGGATTCGGTTATCCAAAGTTGCTTTTTCAATTTTCTGGTAAGACTCGAGTGCTCGATCTAAGCGAAAGAACAGGTCTTGATTCATCTCTTGTTGGACTAATCCCAAAATTTCAATTTCATTGGCCAGGAGGGGCTGTTGGTTTTTTTCCTTCAGCTTGATTTGTTCAATGAGTGCTTGCCTTTGTTCAAACTGAATTTTTTCACGATGTACGATTTTTAGAAGGCTCAGGTCTTTTTCATCTAATTCGTGAAACTCTTTGCTGTGAAGTAGCATGATTGCCTGCTTCTGATTTTTCTTGAGATAGTCTAAATCATTCAGAAATTTTTCTAATTCTAGGAGGTCTTCTGTGGTGAGTATTTTGGTCGGTCGTCCACGGGCAGCCATCGCATTCTCCAGCATGAGAAGGGTGAGATTTTGATGTTTTGAGTGTAGCATAGGTCGGCGCGGGAAGAATTAAATAAAATGTAGGAACATTTTATTTAATTCTTAAGCTCGTTTCCGTGTTTTTAATTTGATAAGATTACTACGCAATCATCTCAAATTAAAAACACTCCCCCTCGTGCTCCGCAGGCTCTGCGAGGCACCGTGAATTCAAAGGTCGGATTATGTTCTATTGCAACTTGGAACACACCAGCAAAAAGGCCGTGAAAACCCGTTCCGGAAAAATTAAAAATTCAGCCACAGCCAAGAACCGGTTTCACTACATCACCCGAACCTCACACTTTAAAAATTATAAGGAATCAGCTTCAGAGCAAATCGAGTTTGTTCGATCTGGCAATATGCCAAATTTTGCTGAAGGAAAACCGGCCGAATTTTGGCAGGCTGCAGATATGTTTGAGCGTAGTAATGGGCGGACGTGTTCTAGTTTGGTGGTGGCCTTGCCAAAAGAATTAAATCAAGTGCAGCGGATTGAGTTGGCTGAAAGTTTTATTCGCGAATTTGCCGATCGTTATTGCTATCCATTCACCTGTGCCATTCATCATCATGTCGGGTCCTTAGGGGGCCAAGAACAACCACATTTGCATTTTATGTACAGTGAGCGACATGTCGATGGTCTTGAACGGACGGCTGAACAGTTTTTTAAACGCTATAACCCCAAGGATCCACCAAAAGGTGGCGCGCAAAAACTGACTGCAGATGTGTTGGGCATGGGAAAATCTCAGTTACAACTGTACCGTCAAAAAACTGAAGAACTGATTAATGACAGTCTGATGCAGTATGCCCCGACTAAAATGGTGAATATTCGAGGGATTGAAGTCGAGGTCCCCAGCTTAGTTAGTTGTTTGTCCAACCAGGATTATAATCGAAAGTATGGTACACAGCTGCAGGATGTTCCCATGATGAATAAAGCGGTACGTTTTGCGCGTGAGAACGAATCGGAGCTGTGGGCCAAGCGCCAGGAGATGGTGGTAGAGATTAATCGGCTACGCGCTGAAAATTATTATGCGTTGTATGGTCCGTTTTATGAGGCTGAATTAGAAAGAAGAAAACAGATAGAAGCAGAAAAAAATCGTGTAGAAACTCCTCGGACCCGAGAACATGATCATGCCAAAGCACAGCTCGAGATGCTTCAAGTCCGAATGCAACAGACTTTACGGGAAAATCCAGATTCTCCAAAACCACTTGAACTGATTTATGCTGATCTCAATGACTATGTGGCGCATTTGAATACTGGGCATTTTGAGCGGATTGAAAAGTTAAACTATTTGGGGACATTACAAAGCCAGTTAGAACGATCAACAACACATTCAACAGAGATTTATCAGGTTTTAGAATCACTTCAGCAGCAAGTCTTATCAGGGCAAATGAAATTGTCCGTCCAGCCAATCAGGCATGCCCCAACGCAAAATCATGATCGAGGCAATGATTTTAGTCCTGGTTTTTAAGGGAGAAGATATAAAAAAACGACTTGTTTGCAAGTCGTTGAACTACAGCGTTCGAAGAGGTATAGCTTAAGATAAAATTTTAATCTTAAAACTGACTTAAGGCGTAGATTTTGTTGAAGATACCACATAATCATTCCTTATAGCCTAAGTGAAGCTATAACAACTTTCTGGAAAGCACTGAAGGAACATTTTTCGCACTTCAGCAAATTCTAAGCGACTATTTTCTTCTAAACGATGTTCTAACCAAATCAATGTTGCTTGTTGGCCATCGTAACAAGAATTGACCTCTAGATAGGCGGTCAAATCAGAGTATTGAGGAATATTAAATTCTTTAATTAGTTTCATTCCAAGTGATCTAGTTTTGGGTGAAATAAAAAGTTGTGGTTGAATGGCTGAATTCATAAAATTTAGCACCTTTGAATAAGTTATACTTTAGCTATATAAAATTCATCTTAGAATTAATAAATAACCTTTTGTAGGTTATTTTGTGGTTATGAAAGTCAAAAGTCAAGCAATTTGTGACTTTCTGTAGGTTATATTTTTTATTAAAGAGTTATTATGATTAGATGTAGGTTGTCTGTTTTAATGGGTGAAAGACATATTCTGAAGTTAAGCGATGTTGTTCGTGATACTGGAATTAATCGTAATACCTTGACCAGCATGTATTACGACAGAGCCGTTCGAATTGAACTGCCTGTTGCAGACAAATTGTGTAAGTATTTTAGTTGTTCGATGAATGAATTATTTGAATATATTGAAGATGAAATCTAGGTCCTATGAAATCTTATGGTCTGTAGGATATTTGGAGTACAAAAATGAGAGCTGTAGCCCCCATTTTTTTCTTCGTATAACGCCCATTATGTTAATTTTAGAAATTCTTTATTCCAGAAGGTTATTTATTTTGTTCCAGTAATAAAGGATCTCTTTTCCTTTTTTAGTCAAATGGTAGCTAAACTTACCCCCCCATTAAAGTAAGGCTTTTTTTCTATAAGCTCCAGATTAATTAATATTTTTAACTTTTTAGTTAGTTGGGCTCTGCTAATATTTAAATAATCACATAACTGATTAAATTTACATATATTTTGATCACAAGCTAAAACTATTTGGATAAACCATTTACTATCAAAAATTGTATATTGATTATTCATAGTATCTAAACTATTTAATAAAGTTGCCCTAGAAGAATATCTAAGGCAATAAAAATTATTTTTTGGGTGAAACCCACATCGTAATCACTGCTCTAAAAACGATTGCATCAGATGTATCACGTACAAGAACATTTACCTTATATTCTCCAGCTTTTGATAAATCTAGCTTTGCTTCCGGTATTGCTGTAGCAATAAGGTCAGTTTTAGCTTTTTTCAAATATTCAACAGTCATACCATTTGGAATCCAACGATGTGTATCAGGGACTGTTACCTCTGTCATTGTTCCGCCTGCAAGTTCGGCCATATTACACATCGCGATTGCATGTACAGTACCAAGATGATTCAAAACACTTCTTCGTTTTGTAATTCTGACTTTACAGAACCCAGGTCGTAGCTCTTCAAACTTAGGGCTAATGCTTCCAAAATATGGGGCTTTTAGGCATAGAGCCTTAGTAAATGCCCATTTACCTCCCGGCTTTGAAGACATTGTTTCCCAAATCTTAAGTGTATTTGTCATGTTTAATACCTCAGATTATTTAGCTTTGATATTCATTGTAATTTTAGCGGTGAAAACTTCAGTGCCTTCAGTATCTTTAATGCTGACAGGAACCTGAATATCACCTTCGATCGTCCAATCTATATCGCGACCATCAGCAATTGCGATAATGTCTGTTTTAGCTTTGGCCAAATATTTCACTTCCATCCCTTTTGGAATCCATTTTGCACCATTTGGAATAGAGACATTTGTCATCATGCCTGCTGCTAATTCAGCAGCATTACATAAAGCTATAGCATGCAAAGTACCAAGATGATTAGTCACTTCTTTTGTAAAAGGGACTTCAACTGTAGAAAAACCTTCTTGAAGTACCGTGATAGTTGGATTAATTGTGCTGAAATATGGAGCCATTTGGCATGCCATTTTGCTAAAGCTATCAGTTCCGTAAGTATTAAACATAGTGAGCACTTGATTCATGACTTATTCCTTAGTAATTCATTTAACAGATAATTTTTTAAATTAGAATACAATTCCGTTTTAGAATATTATTCTGTTATGCTTTGTTGTCAAGTGACTGAACATTCATTTAAAATTCTGTTTTAATAAAAATTTTGAATGTCGTGATGAATAAAATTTCAATTTTCGAAAAGCATTACTCAGGAAGACGATCTGAACTTAAGAGAACAATTTTAAGTAAATCATTAGATTGCTTTAATAAGCATGGAATTGAATCGACAACTATTGATGTAATTAAAAATGAGTGTGAAACAAGTGTTGGAGCCATTTACCATCATTTCGGAACTAAAGAGGGCATAATCGCTAATTTGTTCTTTTTAGCATTGGATGACCAGGCAGAAGAACATTTACAATATTTTGAAAAAATTAAAACCACTAAAGATTTTATCTTTGCAATTGTTCATAGTTATATAGATTGGGTAGAAAAAAATAAAGAACTAGCTAAATTTCAAATGCTTGCTAGATATTTTGTAGTAAAAAGCTCATATGAATCAGAGTTATTAAAACGAAATCAGGAAAGAAATAAACAGTTATTCCAGTATCTTGGAAGCTTTTTTTTGCATGAAAAGATGAAGGTATTACCGTTTGATCTTATTTTTTCTCTGATTATCGGTGCTTCAGAAAACTATGCAAGAGCATGGCTTTCTGAAAAAGTAAGTGTAAGTCCAATAGAATATAGAGAAGAGTTAGCGCAATCTGCATGGTTGGCAGTCGAAAGGTTTTTTGCATAAAAGCACGCTTTATTTAACATAATGGGCGTTATACGAAGTCACTTATAATTATTTCAATTAAATCATATGTTTAAATATTTTACATAATTCAAGAATACCGCAAAAATCCGCTTTGGTAACAATGCGGATTTTTTTTGAACAAGTTTGATATCTTTTGCCAATAAATTAGATTAAAAAATGATCATAAAATCATTTTTCCCTGATTTCTCAATGGTCACAGTTTTGAAATAATCCCCAATTCCTGCGGACAACTCTTGGGATAAAAATTATTCAATTCTGTACGCCAAAACGTACATTAATTTAGGACTTAACGAATATACAGATCTGCGTCAATTTCCTATCATGGACACATAGAGAGCAGGATGCTCCAGACAAAAATAAGAAAAGACAGCAACGGACATGCAGGTTAGACAGGAGTCAAACCAACGCATCAAATATGTAAAAAAGCCCAACAGGATGTTGGGCTTTTTTATTGCCATTTACAAAGCCACTCAATCAGCCTTAAAATATAGACTATAATCTATATTATGGTTGTAATATGTGGACAGTCATTACAACGGATCTGTTTAATGAATGGCTTGAACAGCAAGATGAATCAACTCAAGAGAAAGTCTTAGCTGCACTAGTTGTTCTTCAACAGCAAGGACCAAGTTTAGGTCGTCCCTTAGTAGATACCGTTTACGACTCTAAATTTACCAATATGAAGGAACTACGTGTTCAGCATCGAGGCAAACCACTCAGGGCATTTTTTGCATTCGATCCATTACGACAAGCGATTGTGCTGTGTATTGGTGATAAGAGCGGTAAAAAGCGTTTTTATACAGAGATGCTAGCTATTGCAGATCAGCAATACGAACTTCATCTCTCAACATTAGGAGAACAATCTGATGGCTAAGACCCTACAAGATTTATTAGCTAGTCGCTCTTCAGAGAGCCAAGTTCGTATTCAACAAATGGTTGATGAATTGCTACTGGAAAATCAGCTTTATTTAATTCGTGAAGAATTAGAGATTTCTCAAAAAAAATTAGCTGAAACCCTTGGGATAACACAACCTTCTCTTTCAGCAATTGAAAATCGTGGGAATGATTTAAAAATTTCGACCATGAAAAAGTATGTTGAAGCTATGGGCGGCAAGCTTCGTATTGATGTAGAGCTTCCAACAGGAAAGCACATCGGATTCAATATTTAAAAAGTAGGAGGTGCCCAAATATCGTCATCTCTTTCTTCTATTTCCTCATATAAAGTAGACGTTGTTATGATAGTCAATGTCTTACCATAAGTTCCTAAAGTAATATTTTCTTCTACTGCTTTTATTATTAAATCAGTATTGACCCAATCGTGAAGGAAAATTTCTCTTTTTGATATTTTTGAATAGAAATTTTCTGTTCTTTTTAACTTACTATTTTTTAAATAAATCTTACCACCAAATCGGCGCATTTCTTTTGTATCAAAAGTAGCATCAACAATTCCTTTTGTGCTTATAACGGCTTTGTTGCATAAACCTACCTCTTAAGGCTTACTCAGCAATATAATTCTCAGATGAATAAGCCTACACCTAAAATTTATCGTACAACAAATTGGTCATCCTACAATCGTGCTTTGATCAATCGTGGTAATTTAACAATTTGGTTTGATCCAAAAACCCAATGGTACGCTCCCCCCAAAGGCAAACATGGTCGA
>WNDP01000170.1 GCA_009912575.1 Acinetobacter bereziniae | reverse complement strand
CAGAGTATTTCGGCATCGTCTCGGACATCCTAACGCACAGGACCGAAAATTCAACTTTCGGTCCTTGTAGTGTAATATACTATTTTTATACTGTCATATGTTACATATTATTTAATTAAAATAGCGACCGATTTCATTCCAAAAATTAGAAAATTATGAAAAGCACAACAATCTATAAAGATTAAACGCATTGACAGTCGTATCAGTAGAAAAAAATTAAAATTAATATTAAAATTAATTTGATCTTGATGGCCACTCTCTTTTGCAAACTGCCGCTGCTACCATTGATTATAACTCCTGCAATATTTTGAACAATTGCAGGTATATCTGTGCCTACTTGCTTTTTCTAAAGTTTTTAGTATAGTTCATTTCATTTACATATCCGTCTGCAATGAAATCACAAATAATGATATATATATTTCTATAGCTTTATCTCTTTCTACTTTGTTACAAAGGCTTGCTTAAAATGCAAGCGTATAATATTAAAGGATCATTTTCCGTCTCTTACCAACTTCTAAGATTAGACCAAGATAAAAATATTTCGGAAGTCTTAACCTTAAGTCGTACAACTGACGGAGAATTTTATACTGACAAAAATTTTTATACAAAAAAAAATTATTGTAATAATGCATTATTATTTGTAAAAAAACTATAAACTTTTTCTTTCGAGAAAACACAGTTGAATATCCTTCCATAACCGAGTACATTCGGCACTGTTAATAAGTTTTAAGAACAAATGTCACTGTTTTAAAAATATGACTTTATAAAGAATAAATAGAAAATTTTAGGCAACCAAATTTTACAGAAAAATATCTAACAAATACAGCCATAGCAATTGATTATCACACTGGTCACATTGAGATTACAATAAATTTTCCAACAGAAACGGAAGCAATTAAGTTATTTAATTCTCCTATTTAACAATAAAAAAATCTCAAGCAAGATTTATAATAAAACTTATAATTTGTAACATTTGAAATTCAGATCTTGTTTTTGACTACCCACGACAAATTTGACACAATGTCAAATACAGGCGGAGCGGCGCGTTGCAACTTGTTCTATAAGTTAAAAATTTTATGACAGAAAGGGATATGTAAATGAAATGAACTATAGTCAAATGTTTAATAAACCTTGTTTTTTACTTAATAAATACATTAGTTTAAACGTTTTCCAACGCATGTTAACAAAAACATTATAAGTTTTATAATTCTTACTCTAAATTATAATTGGTAGGTATAGTAAAAGTCACAGATACAAGACAATGAAAACAAATTAAACAAAATTTGTAAATTTACTGCAAACGATAAAAACAGGATACAAATAAGACAGCGAACATAAGCAAAGTTAAACTTCTTTTGTATATTCAATCAAAATTTATTAAGTTTGATTATTAGTTATTCTGTTACAAAGCAGTGATTACTAATTAAGTGATTTTCAAAAGTAGTAAGGTTGTGTTTATGAAAAAATTGGAAAAAATCTAGAAGTGGAGCTCTAAACAGTACTAGAATTTTTTTATATTTAGCATAATCTTATTAAATTGTCAATTAATAATAATTAAACGTAAAATTTTTCTAGGAATGCAAAAATTATAATTTGTATAGGTTATATGTAGATGTTTATTACATTGAAATTATTTTATGTAGAAATCTGTCTATAAAATCAGGATAGCGTTAGTCTCAGTTGTTTACAACAATTTTATATTAAATAGCAAAGCTTTGAGTGTCTTCTTACAAGAACGTCGCAACTGGTGTCAACTGTCAATCAAAAACTTAAAATTTGTTTTTGTTTCCTTAATATTTAACTTGGCGATGCAAATGAGGATATGAACTTATCGGTACCTAAACACGAGTTAAGTTTTTCTGAAACAGTAGAGAGATCTAAAAATGACAATTCATAAGAAATATATCTTCTTCTTTATTTTACAGAAGAACAGAGAAAAAGTTCTTAAAATAAATGTAAGAAATGTAGATAGCACTAAAGAGGTTTCAACAAATGTTTAAGAGAAAGATTATAATCATACCGATAATTTAAAGACAAAACTTTACCTAGATACCTTTGACCTAGCAATTTATATGCTTTTGTACGCCAGTAAGTCAGTAATCAGATAAATTATAAAGTTTGTATTTTCACTTTAAAATTACAAATTGATAAGCTTTTTTTTCTACTCAGCTAATCTATTTAATAAAATGTTTTTAGTGCTTCAATATCTTAGATATTTTTCTATGAGCTTACCTTGCTGTGTTTCAAGGATAGCTGATTGATGCTACAACAACAAAAATATATTATACAGCCATGACTGTTGTCAATAAATTATTATTACCTAGATCTACTTGCCATTTTAAAAAAACCTGACTCTTTTGGGTCATCTTATAGGTTTAAAGACTAGACTTTTTTATAACGTCATTACATAATCTAGATATTTATTGAAGTAGTTTCTATAAGCTTTTTTAATTGATAATAATAAAAAAATACAGAGATACATAAGCAAATTTTTTTTTTTTTGAAATGACTTAGAATAACAATTTTAAATGTTTTTGTTTTTAAAAGCATACTTAAGTGTCTAGGATAAAAGAACTTCTGCTGTTTTTAAAATTTTGATAGAATTCCTGCCGAATTAAACTGCTGCCGACGGTAGAATACTTGCATGTATAGCACATTCAACCAAACAAGTCGTTGTAGTCATAAAACCATCAAAAGTTCAGAAACATCAATAACATTTACTAAGCCGTAAAATTACAACGACGAGCTAAAATTACTTTTTTTAATAGCTTTTAAAATATTTATTGTTAAAAATCAAATTTAAAAAAACTGCTGGTAATTAAAAAAAAGTGTCAATTGAAATTTAATTTTTTACTAATGTTAGGAAAACAATTATTAGGTATTACATGAATCAAAAGAGAGTCAGGAAAACCTTTATAGATCTGAATATGTTTTTGTCTTTTTTAAAGTCATTAGTAGTTCATAATAAATTTATTTCTAAAAAATTACTGTTTTCTGATACTGATCAATATTACTAATAAGACAATATAAATACAAAAAAATAAACAGTTGGTATGAAACCGAGCAGAGTTTGACGATGTCTGTGCAGCTAAGCTGAATTTGTCTGTTCTGAAGGAGACATTTTGTTTATGCAAATACTTTTTTTGGTATTATACTATTGTTGCAACATCAAATGCGCAACTTCAAGACCGTGTAAAGTTGGTGTAAAGTTATGATGGGTCTGCATTTAATGATCAAGTAGTACCAAATTAAACAAACGTAAAGATTAAGTCTTGTTCTAGTTTTAACCAAGTCAAAAAAAGAAGAAGGTTTTCAATTTAGATGTTTCTATTTTTTTTATGTATCTTTAAGAATAACCTTGATTCAAATTCATAAATTTTGTTTTTATTCCAAAGAACTTTATTGAAAATTATTCTTATATAAATTTCCTATTGTTTTGATCACGGCTTATAGAGATAAACAACAAAGCTACAAATGACTTATTTTAAACTTTTGTGTACAAACAGATTTTTGAAGTCGTTTTTTTTTGTTAAAAATTATTTTATCTGGAGTGTTATGTTGCTAATAATTAGATGACAAAAGTGATTTGAATGTGAACACTTTAGAGTTTAGATTTACGGTTTTAATTCCAATTTCAATTACAGTTCTTAATTCAGTTCCAGTTTTAATTATAGTTTTTCAATTTCCAATAAAAGTTAATTATTGTTATTACTTCTACAAACAAAAACAATGCTCTTAAAAAGATTCCTATTTTAAATACTAAATATTCACAGTAGTACACCACAAAACTGGAATCATATTAAATAATAATTATTTTATGAACAATTTCTAATGTGTAATAACTAATGTTTCAAATTAGAATATGTCAAAACTTGAAACATACTGCATCGTTCTATTGTTGAAACTCATTGGCTTCAAGTAGTGGTTTGAAAATTGATACTCTATATATATATCGGAGATGGTATCAAGCTGGGTTTTCCCAGGGAGGGAAAATTCCCAATATTTTAGTTTGTCGGTTAATTTCAAACAAAATTGTAAAGGGTAGAATATTTAGAAAGTATTTACGACTTAAGCTGATTATTTTTATGGTAATAACGATGGGTCCAAGTCCGTAGTGACAATAGTCATCAAACGTAGCCGCGGTCTCAGGATAAGTAAAAAGGAGTACAGTCAGAGATATTGACAGACAATGCAGGTGGTTGAAATATTTTGTGGAAGTACTTAGGGTACTGATATCAGCAGTTATCGTTGAGCATTGATCAAGTAAAGGTCGCATACATCCTGATGGCCTCGGATTCGTTCTCGGTCTTATCCACCTAGCGTCTTTACCTGATGTATTAATCGTAATATAATATTTAGTAGTTGAGTTTATTATTTGTACAAGTTAATGTACATTTTATTTTGAATCAAGACTTGTGTTATATTTTAATTATTGTGAGACAATAAAGATGGCTGAAACTGATCCAAAGAACTCCAACAATGCCCAAAACCCATGCAACTCCGACATATATATATAAAATTTTACATAACTTGTTTATAGTTCCCTAACTAAATAAGACAACCGTTTGACTTTTATGTTTCATTAATGGTGACTCAGTACACATCTTTTTTGAGTAATGGTTGCGTTATCAAGCATGATATTATTATTTTATTAGTTTTTGGTTTTAAACTTACCAGTCTAAGGTGTATGAATCTTTTATCCTTTAACGAAACAGACAGGAGCTACATGACAAATATGTATTCGCAACCTAAAATTAGAGAAAAGTTTTTACAACATAAATGGTACATAGATAGTTACGGAAGGACATAAAAGATCTCAAAAAAGATGACCTCTTTTTATTTCGAATTAAATTTCAATTTTTTCAACTTTTTGTTATTTTATGTAAAAGATTTTGAACATCCTGGAGTAACACAAAAAATAAAATTTGAATTATATTGTTCGAAGTGTTTTTGTTCATGGAAATGATTTATAGTTGAAAGACATACATCGATATATTTGTGTTTAAATTGAACCTAAAGTGGAATCGGTAAGTGGTTGCTAGAAAGGGTTAGAGGCTGTCTTCGACCCATTTATAAACATCCCGCCCGTCGGCATGCAAATCAGGGAGATATCCCGGATTTTGATTGATCTTTTCTCAAGATTGATTATGGTGTGACCAAGCATTTTGTCGGACTATGTGCGTTCTAAGGTATCTAATAGCATCGTATCTAATTATTTTCAATATTCGTCACTATTCAGTATTATTTTTAGAAATTATATAATTTGTCAAGCTGTTCTCAGTTTTTGATTTGATTGTAAATTACATACGCATAAAAATAAGATCTTGTGATAAAGTATGAAAAGTACTACATTAGTGGTTTTTTGAAGAGTCATGCTAAGAAAAAGTGCACTTAGCGGACAAAAAAATAAGTTACGAGATCATGACATCAAGAGTAATGATCGAGGCTTTTCATTTATTAGAGAGGAACTTAGGAAGTATGAATCTATTTATTGACAAAACAAATTGTCTATTAAAGAACAGGAAGAGGTTTAAGATACACGTCATCTAATAGAATAAGTTTAAATTATAGTATAATTTCTTTTGCACTAATTATTACTAATAATTAATAACAAAACGTAGTTTTTAATTTTACAAGAATTTTATTCGTTTCTTTTGACAGCTGCTTATCAAGTAACAAATAACGAAAAAATCTAGCTTAATTTTATACAAGTTTGCCGTGATATTGGTTAAAGTATATTTTTTGTTTTGAAGATATAATTATTATTAATTTAAAACTATAAAGTTGTATGCTTTTAATTTTCTAAAGCAATTTAAAGAAAGCATTTCAATTAAGCTTGTGCCTAGAGAGCTGATCTACTATAAAATGCCTTGTTTTAATTTTCTGCGCTACCCTTTTCTTTTAAACACTTTTCTCTAACTTGGTTTTACTGTCCAAAGTTTTATGTTTTTATGCCTTCTTGCACTTCGACCTTTATATTCAATGTTCACTCTCCTGCAATCGTTTTATGGTAACACTGTGAAATTGCTTTCGACATCCTTTTGCCACTACCCACTCAATGGTAGTGTACCAAATTGTCATTTTCATCGACGAATGTACTCTACATTGAACCACTCTCACTTCCAATTTTTCCAATTAAATGTTTCTTATCGTTACAGTGTTAACCTTTGTGCAGCACTGAAAGCGCCTGCAGCTGCTAGTGAAGCAATCTTGCTATAGTTTAGTCATCACATTTATCAAAAGCCCTTTGGGCTTCAGGTTCAATATTTAGGTGATAAAAATTCACGCATCTTAAAATCCATGTCGAAAATATTCAAATAGGTCTTTTTAAGGATCCCCACAGGACCCATTGAGGTTGACGCCAATTTCTCTAACATGAAACAATGAGACGACTTATGTTGAAGGGAAGTTACCTCTCATCAGGGACCCTTCACTTCTTCACTGTAAAAGGGATAAAACTAATTTGAAAATCAATCAAACGAAGTTATCGCTATTTCTTTTGTATTAAAATGGTTATTAAAATACCCCAGTTGATACTTTTTTAAATTTTTAATTGATCTACTAGAGAAAAAATATACAAAGTGAGTTTCTATATATATATTCAAAAAAAGAACAGACAGAAAATGGATCAAATGTCGTTTTACCATTGAACTTCTAATAATAGGTCTGACTACAAATATTTTATTAAAAATAATTTTTCGTTGCTTTGTTTCTTTGCCTCAATTTTTTTTAGTGGTAGATTTAAAAAAAAATTAAAACAAAAGTATAGTATTGTTAATTTTCTTGGAACCTTTGGTGGCAGTATAGATAAACAAAACTGTTTTAACCACTTTTCACCAAAATTTAATATTTAATACCCGACATGTTTCGATAACTGTTAATTTCCCTACGATAAAGATAGTTATCGAACATAGTTATCGAAGCATGTCGGGTATTAAATACAAAATTTTGGTGAAAAATGGTTAAAACAGTTTTGTTCATCAAAAAGATAGTAGTAAAAAAATTAGGGCTTACCTGAGACACAGACTCTAATTACAACGCAAACTTGTGTTGTTCTAGATAAAAACCATAAGAAGTTACGACGTACTCAAAAAAGTTTTTTTTGAGTACGTCTTTGAGAAAGTTTTTCACAAAGAAAAAAGTTATAGTTGTAAGTTGATACAATGATCACCGCAGAAACCCATACAACACAATAAGTAATCACAAACTAGCTAAAAGAGTAGATAGAGAAAAACACTTATAGTTCCAAATGCTAAGAAAGAAAACTGAACTATAGCGGAATTGTTTTGCTGATGTTATCTACAAGATGTAAGCAATAGTATTATAGTATAGTAGGCATCTACATATGTTAAAAAAGATTAGAGTGATATGAAAACGAGTTTCTTGAAATAACTGGTCAACTGCGCGCTTTTCTTTAAATTGGTCGATCTAGATTCATAAGACGCCAATTTATCTATTTTCTATTGCAATTGTTGCTTGTTTTTAAAATTCGCATGCTAACTTTAAAAAACAAATTATTTTAGATTTTTTTAAAACTAAACTTCTAACGTGTGTGCTATTTTGAGTAGCTGTTTCGCTGACATTTACTTTTAAAATGTTTACTAAGTTCTAGTAAAACATTTTAAAAACGCATTGCATCGCTGCACATTACGTTCCACTGCCTGTCATTATAAACTTCTAATTTTTAATTTCTTTGTTTAACATCAACGTAAATTTAAGTGAGAGCTCAGTTAGAGCAAATTGTTTTTGCATTTTACTTCGACTGTTTCAATGTGTAAGAAGAAAATTTGTTTAAGTTCTGCAATAGCAACCATAAAAAAGCACACACCAAATCGAATGTCAAAACTTAAGAAACACAAACAATTTTATTTTTGTAACGTTTTTTTTAATTACTCGCGGCTATTTCTAAAATAAAACTAAGCTGTAAACTGCCAATTTTCTTAACGACAAAATTAATTGCTTAGATAGAAGTTTTCATCTTCTGTTAATAGTGTGTTTATTTTTACAGGCAATACGATGTACAGTTCCTAATTGCAGCTGTGAACGTTTTGTTCCTGGGAAGTGCCACCTACGTTTTTGTGAATCTTGTAAACACGGTTGGGTTCATCACGGTAAGGAAACCGCATTGATCTAACTTTTATTGAAAATATTTTGAAAGTGTTTTGATTGAAATTGATTGTGAAAGAACATTAGGTGTCTGAGGAAATACAAATCTGTGGTGGCATAAATTGCGACATAATGACTAACATAAGCATTCAGAGAAAAATTATGTGTAAAATTGCATTCGATCTTGGACAAGTTTAACAATAGGTAATAAAATACACTTCTTTAGGTTTTCGGGTCGACCTTCTGTATTGGTGGCCTGCAAAGTGGTTGTAAAATGCCAGGCGGCAATGAGCGATCTTCATTTAGCGTTTCACAAAAGAAACGACTTAAAACAGTCATTGATGCAACTGCGATCAATAAACCCAAAATTTATGTCAGTGGTGGAAAGCGTGGTTTAGACATTGGCGTTTCACCACAAGATTTGTCCAAACTTCTTGGCGCAGCATTTGCCGATTTACTCGATATCTCATGATATTTAAATGAATGTCTTTAAATGGTCGTGAAAGCTTCATTAAAATGACATCTTGACTGCGCAAAATCAGTCAACTTTTTTTAATGCCTAAACAAAATGAAAACAAGAATGCTGCTTTTGATGTTCTTGACGGGGAGTGGGTTGATCGGACTGACAGGCTGTAATGACAGTTCGAATGATGATTCGACTACTACAACTTAAGATACAACCAACACATCTGGTTATTTTCAGACCAAAACACCGTATCAGGCGCAGCAGAGCATTGGTAGCTATCAGGCAGCACCGGCTGGATTTGAGCCCGTATTTACAGAACTGGTTGCGCGTCATGGTTCGCGCGGTCTATCGAGTATGAAATACGACTTGGCATTTTACAATCTCTGGAAACAGGCCAAGACAGACAATGCATTAACACCATTAGGAGAAAAGCTCGGCTCAGATCTTGAAGCGATGATGAAAGCCAATATCGTCCTTGGTTACGGCGTCGAGGGAATTCGCCAACCGGGTTATGGCAATGAAACTGCACTGGGGATAGACGAGCATCGCGGGATTGCAGATCGTTTGCTGCAACGCTTACCACAGCTTTTTAATGTCTCTGCGATGGGAAATCAGGATATTCTGGTGCAAAGTTCGGGGGTAGACCGAGCCGTAGACAGTGCCAAATTTTTTAGTAATGAACTTATACGCCAAAATGCCGCTTTGTCGAGCAAAATTCGTCCTGCAAGCTATACGATTTTAAATACAAGTCTTGGTCCAACTGTTCAAGATCAGGGCGTCGACCGCTTCTTACTTTATTTTCATAGTTTAAATAAAGACACTGATGCAAGCGAAATCAATTCAAGCTTCAAACAACGCATTTTTGAAGCCAGCATGAATAATCAAAACTTTGAAAGCAATGATCTTCAGTTACAGCAAAAGCTCAAACAACTTTCTAGTCAAACGCAAGCGCAGCAAGTTGCACTGACAGTGCTAGCTCCACTTTTTAAAGATGCATTTATTCAGAAGTTGGGAACGCCAGGTTATACCTTTAGCAACACGGGCTCTTTTTCAGCCACAGCACCAGACGGCACTGTGGTTACGGAAAAAGGAAAAGGCAAGAATACCATTAGTAGTGCAGTTGATGCTGCGGCGTATTTATATGAGTTATATTCGATTGCACCGGGCATGAAAAAAGAATTGGTCAATACAGATTTTGCTCAATATATGCCACGAGAAGCAGCTAAATTTTATGCGGAATATAATGATGCCAACGATTTTTATGAAAAAGGACCAAGTTTTAGCGAGTCTAATCAGGTTACGAGTATGATGGCTCAAGGCTTGAAGCAAGACTTTTTTAACCAAGTCGATGCTCTGATGAATCAACAGC
>WNDP01000017.1 GCA_009912575.1 Acinetobacter bereziniae | reverse complement strand
GGGCATGTACCTCATTGACTTGGCTTTGAAAGTTCCTAGCACTGAGTTTATCGCCTAATAATTTGATGCAATGCATCTTAGTTTCGACCAAACTTCGGTGATGATAGCCTGACCATTTTTTCCATAGTGTCCTGCCGAAACGTTTAACTGTTCGAAGTAATTCATTTCGTTCTCGCGAATGAACTTTGTTATCTTTCCAAGGCTTTGCATTTTTTCTGGGTGGAATCACTGCATACGCTTGCCGATCTGCAATGACCTGACGGCATTGTTTTGTGTCATAAGCCCCGTGTGTATAGACTGAATCAATCTGCTCATCTAATGGGATTTGATCAAGTGAATCTTCAAGAACTTGCGAATCACTGATATTATTCGTTGTACGCTGAACTGCTCGTATTTGCAGGGTTTTAGCATCTATACCGATATGCAGTTTACGCCATTGGCGACGATATTCAGGCTGATGTTTCTTACGTTTCCATTCACCTCCACCTAAAAACTTCAAGCCCGTTGAATCAACAAGTAGATGCAATCCATTACAACGCTTTTCATAGCAAATTTAAATATCAATATGCTTTTGTCTTCTACAAATGGTTGGATAATCTGGAGCTGTCCAATTTAGACCACACAGTCTAATAAGGCTTTGAACAAAACCAGTGACCATCCGTAAGGAAAGATGAAATAAAGATTTGATCATTAAACAGCATTGAATGGCTGTGTCGGAATAAGTTTGATTTCAACCATGTTTGCCTTTGGAGGGAGCGTACCATTGGGTTTTTGGATCAAACTAAATTGTTAAATTACCACGATTGATCAAAGCACGATTGTAGGATGACCAATTTGTTGTACGATAAATTTTAGGTGTAGGCTTATTCATCTGAGAATTATATTGCTGAGTAAGCCTTAAGAGGTAGGCTTATGCAACAAAGCCTCTCTCAATACATACTCCAACAATTTCTGGATAATTATTCATTAATACTTCAACAAGTTTTTCTTTACTAATCAATTTATTTCCTCAAGAAAACTATTTATTAAATTAAGTAAATCCGAACTTTTACATTTAGAAAAAACCAACTTATTTTCAATATTATCTTTATATTCAAAAAAATGATCTTCATATAAAAACCATGTAAAATAAATTGTATCATTATTCCTTGCAGCCCTCTTACAAAAATCATCAAATGTTTCTTCAAATACAACTCTGTAATAATCAGAAATTACCCCTTCAGAGTAAAAAAAACATTTATAGTTTTCATCATTAACAAACTCACTGTAATAATAACTATCCGTCAATAAACTTTTCAAAGAATTAATAAAACTAGTAACATAAGTTGGTGAATCTAAAGTACCCAAGTATTCTCCACCAATACATAATCTCAATGGTATTAATTTCGATTTTTTAAACTCTTCATCAAATTCTAAAAAAATTTGATCGTTTCCAATTTTTTTCATTTCCCACCTGCAATTTTAATCAAATCAGAAGAAACATCTGAAATTTTTATATTACGTTCCTTACCAGATGAGGTAATACCTTTAGTTGAACCATTCCAATGAAAATTGCCATTACCATCATCCTGAAATCTATGATAAATAATATTTCCATTTCAGTTTTCAATCGCCCATCTATTCTTTGGATCACTCTCAATTTTTAAACTTTTTTCCCATAAATTGATATGATCTTTTGGAATTTATGATATAATTATTATATTTAAGCCTGCATCAATATCTGATTGATTAAATAATTCATTTTGCATTTTGTAATCTCAATTAGGATGATAACTTTTTACCACACCTGAAGCTTTGTCAACATATATTCTAAAACTTACGCCATACACAATAGAAGTAACTTGTCCATTTTTACTAGACATCGTATCCTTTAGCTGCTGCCTGTTTGCCTAAATCTTGCATTTTAGCATCTGTATATATTTTAGGATCAAAAACTATATTCACAACATGAAATACTTTCTATCACTACACCATACAAATCAAATACATAAACAATATTTTTTAAATACCAATCAAAATTTGTTACAATTAACTCAATTATTAACATATTATTTTATTTATTAAAAATTAATGAATTATTTTTTCCAAATATTAACTCATCTCCTCTACTAGAATCAGATCATGTCATACCAACTCCAATAACTTCACTTAACTCTTGTTTATTTTTAAAAGATACCAAGTGCAGCCTTTAAATATTCTGCAACATTTATAAAAAAACCATTAGATATATAATTAGTAGAAAGCCTTATATTTTCTCATTTACGATCAATATTTTAAAAATATAATGGCTTTATTTCTACATTTTTATGTCATATTTAGGTTATTTATCCTTCTAATAAAATACTTCAAGCTCTTGGAAATGGATGGTCTTTCAAATAATTTTCTACTTCAACTACCTCAAGTCCTTTAACTCCACTATCAAGCCATTTATCAAAATAATCGATATACCATTGATATACTTTCCCATCTTCATCAAATACTACTTGATCAGTATGACCAAACTTTTTTAAAAAACGAACATGATGGATTGACATCAAATGAAGCTCAATATCTGATTTTGTAATGGGTAGATTTACTGGATTATCAAGGCAGTAATTTGAATCTCCACTCATTAGTTCCAAAAGATCATCATATCGCTTTAATTCAATCATTTTATTTACAAATTCTTTTAACATAAATTATTTCCTAATAAATTTAACTTTTGGCATACTACCTAAATTTCTATCAATTGAATCCACTTTAAATCCAAGATCGTTCATAGCTTTACCTAGAGGTGTATTATTAACTGCTTCAATTGCATTTCCAGATTTTGTATAAGCATTTTCAAAAGCTAATTTATTTGTATCTGCTAATTCAGCTTTTGCAGAGTTAATTTTAGAATATCCTATTTTTTCAATTGCTTGAGAAAGCATTTCCTTCCCAGTATTATTACCTTTCTGATACGCTTCCATTTTTTGAATATAGAATTCCCCCGATTTTGAATCAAATGATGAGTACAAAAATGACTTAGTTGTTCTGGTATCTGCTGGAATACCTTTTTCATCAAAACGTTGTTTTGTAGAAATATCAATGTTTTGGAGTCCATGACCTTTATTTTCTATATCAACAGCATAATTTAACTTTGGTTTTACAGGTACAAAGACATTAGTTGACTTAATATCACAACAATTCGCATTATGAACCCATGTACCTAGTTCACCTACATGATAGGTATGGAATCCATCAACTTCAATATTGTAAACAGTTTCAACTTTATTTGGGATCAGTACCTGGTTAACAACTGTTAACTCTTCATTATTCCGATCTAGTAAAATCATCCCCGATTGAAGTAATGAAGACTTTAACCAACCAAAATTCTTAACCCAAAACGGATGTTCGGCAGTGGTTTCAAGCTTTTCCTGTTGACCTTGTTGATTCTGAATAACAATTTCGAAAATAGTTTGATCAGCTGTTTCTTTTGTCGCAATAACAGGGCGGTAACCATACTCTAATGTTCTATCATTTCTTGACCAAACTCGCTCACCACCAACAAAGTTTTCTACTGCTTTAAAACCTTGATCTGTTTCAATTAATGTGCCTGAAACAAAACATACCCCATTACTGCATACTGTAAGTACTTTGGGAGCTTTTTCAGCAGCTTTAGCACTAATTTTCTCAGCAATTTCAGCTCCTACTTTTGCACCTGTTTTAACAGCTCCTACCCCTCCAAGCATAAAGCTACCAATTTCTACTTTTAATTCTAATTCTGCTTTACTAGCAGCTTCAAATTCAGCAGGTGTTTTGGCAATATATTTTGCCGCGAGTACTTTTTTTGCTTTATCCTGATATTCCGCTGGCATCTCTTTCAGTGCTTGAAGCATCGCTGCTCCAAATGCTTTCGGATCATCTTTTATCAAAATCAATACTTCACGTACATTTTTTGGTAAATTCTTAGCATCTGTTATCATTTGATCTACTGCTTTATCATAACCTCGCTGATAAGCTAAACTTTGAATTCCATCTAATGTTTTATAGTCTGTATATTTTGAACTTGCACAATCTAATGAGAAGTTCTTAGCACATCCAGCTAAAGCAACAATTAAATCTTTTTTTTTGATTAAGGGTTTTTTTTTCATCGATTTTATCTGAATGATCATCAATAGCTTTATGATTGTCGTTTGTTAAAATTTCATTATTTTTTAATTGAGTAGATGCATCTTTCCCATCACCCAGTTGACCTTTAAATTGATCAATCGTGCCTTGATTATTCTTAACATCTGAATTGAATGCCCAATCTACTAATTTTCCAACCAAATCTGCTGAAGTTTCATTTTTAATTCCTTGACCATGTGCTATTTCATGTCCAGTTGTATTTAAGATTGATGATCTATTTTCATTATTTACATCTAAAATAACTGTATCTGTTTGATGATTATAAGCTCCTTTAATATTTAAGAATGAGGTAATTGAAGTTGTGAGTACATTCACATCTTGACCTAAAGCTTGTGCTAATAGCTGGATACTTCCTTTTGTTGCCAATAACCCATCATAATAACCATTTTTAAACTGCTCTAGAACAGTTGCTGCCTCTGGATGCTTTTGTACGCAATCAAAAGTTCTCGCTGGAATCATCACAGTATCGTAAGCTTCTTTGAGATTTTGATCCCCACTTGCTAAAGAAGCCGTCGCAACACCTAAGCTTGTGACACCTGCTGCTGTCATTTTTCCGATAATTTCAGCATTCTGCGGTAAATCTTTCTGTTGTTGAATGATCTGAGCACGTCCACTCTCCGTCAGTAAACGATTGTCTACAGTTACTGAACCATTCAATAAACCTGTCACTTGGTCTCGGGTGATTTCTTGAGTATTGTTAATATCACGGTTACTGGTCGTTGACGTGTTGATCACACTGCCTTGCCCCATCGTTGCTTTAGTTAACTGCTCTTTTTCATTCCCTGTACTTTGTAAACCAACTGTTGTACTACCACTTGGATGAAGATAACTCTCCTTACTTTCACCTTTAATCGATGTTCCCACACTGGTCGATACATTGAAGCCTCGATTACTTTCTGAGCTATGATCTTGAATATCTTTAAGCTCAAGTGCTCCTGTATAATTCAGTTTGTCATGATCTGTTAGACTTCCGTCTGCGTTCTTGCTTGCATTGGCGATCACACCACCAAAATTACTCACCTTTTGCACGCCCATCGCATCGAGGTCTGCATCATGTTGAGCATTGCCAATAAGCAATTTGCTGGTTTCATTCACCCAAGCTTTATCGTTTTGACCTTTGGCTTGATTATAACTTGCCGTGACATTACCACCACCTGAACCAATGCCTACGCCAACTGAACCACCTTTACTGCTACTGTTGCCTGATGCTGTATCTTGTAAACTTTCAACATGGATTTGATTGACTTTTATATCGCCACGATCAGCAATACTGACTACACCGCCTTGGATATTTAACTTATTTAAAGATCCATATACTGTGTTGAGATCAACCGTACTGTTTACATTTGTCAGACTTTCATCATGTGATTTCGATGTCTGCTTGCCCACCGATACACTGCCACCACCGCCATAAGTGTAACTCACATTTTGGTTATTGGTTTTACTGCTGGTCTCTTGTTGACCGTTTTCTTTTCCTGCACTGATATTAAAATCTTTCGTTCCATCGAATGTGGTCGTTCCAGTTGCAGTTAAGCGACTGCCTTGAACATTTACATCCTGATTTTCAGATTTCAGTGTGAGATTGTTTAGATCAAGATTGCTACCTTGCCATTTGCCTTGGGTGGTGTTTGTGCTGGTGGTGGTTTCGATACGTTCACCATTTGCACCAATGGTAAAGCCGTAAGTTGCTGAACTTGCAGCTGCGGTTGCTGCTGCCGAACCTACCGCAATCTGTGCATTGGCAAGATTGGCGGTTGCCATTGCAACATTGGCTTTGGTATCGTCCAGTGCTTCTTTGCTGATTTTACCTGATGCATAGTCACGCTGTGCCTGACTATATTGATCTTTGGCTTGTTTGACTGACTCGGCTGCATCCTTGACCGCACCTACTGCAAGCGCGGCATCCAAGTATGCATTTCGCACACCAACTTCTGCACTTATGGTTTCCTTTTTGGTCTTATCTTCAACAGTGGTTTTATTTTCATAACCACCGATATTTAAATCACCTCGACCATGATCAAGAACTGTATCGCCTGTCGCTTTGATATTTTGACCGAGTATGTCCACCCCTTCTGCACCTTGTATTTTAAGGTTTTCAGTCTGGATTGAACCTGCTTTGTAGCTGCTTTCTGTAGTTTTGGTACTTTGCGTGGCATCTTCTGACACAAAACCACCCAAGCGTACATTGTCTTTATTCAGCTTAACGCCTAAACCTTCGATGGTTTCCTTACTATGTGAAGTGGCTGAAATGTTTTGTTCTTCAGCCGCATTCAATGTCACCTTTTGACCTGAAAGGATGGTATTTTTTGCAGTAATCTCGGCACTGGTTAATGTCGTTTGACCTGATGATCCAACATAAACATTGTTTGCTGTTAAGTTTGTACCCGTTTGTTTAATTTGCTCTTCACGCTTACTGGTGGACTCACCCACTGTAAGTTTGGTATCCACTTTAACACCAGGGAATAAAGACTGAACACCAGCCAGACCGACTTCAGTGACTTTCATCAACTCTTTGACAACACCACGATAACCCTTTTGTTGCTCATCCCACTGTTGATCATGAGTTTCCAGCGTAGTCAGTTTGACATTTTCAGGCATCAATGAACCATCAGTGGCTTTCAAGGTGCCATCCGCTTGTTTGCGTCTGAATTGTATTTGATAAATCAGTAGCATGACCCGTTGTTAAATTTTTGCCATTGGCCTGCTCAGCTTGCAATACATTGATGTTTGTCCCTGAAGCACTTACATCCAAATCTTTTGATTGTAATGAAGCTTGTACGTTAAGTGTATTACCAGCAAAACTCTTTCCATGCAATGCGACCTGATCAGCGATAATATTTAGATCACCCAATGCTCCAAGTTTACCTTGTCGATCTAAACCAGCTACGATCAAACCAGAATTTTCATGTTCCACGCTTTTACTATTAAGTTGAATGTTTTGTCCAGCGCTCAAAGTTCCTGCATTTTGTAAAAGCTGAGCTGCTATTTTCAAATTTTGATCAGCATAAATATTCCCACTATTATTTAATTGAACATGTGTGAATTGAATATTTTGGGCTTGAATCTCACCTTTATTATTATCAAATTGCTCTACAATACTTTTTAAATTCTGTTTAGCAACTATAGATCCTTCTGTGTTTTCGACTGAGTCATGCTTTTGCTCAATATTTTCAGCTAAAATTTGACCAAGACGATTATTTAGCTTTTGACTGTTTAAATTCAATTGATCTTTAGCTTGAATAATACCTGAAGAGTTATCGAGGTTTTTATCAACATCTAATGCAATATTTGCTTGCTCAGAATATAACAGACCTGATTGATTATTGACTTGCCCTGCTTGAATACTTAACTGTTGCCCACTTGCTATTTTCCCCTCACGATTACTGAGCTGATCAGCTGTTTGCAGATCAAGGCGCTCAACTGTTTGAATGATTCCTTTATCATTATTGGCAATTTTAGATTGAATACTCAGGTTCTTATTTACTGTGATTTGTCCTGATTGGTTACTTAAAGTGCTAGTAGATATATCTGCCTGTTGAACTGTTAATTGACCTTGATCATTATTAAAATTTTCACCCTGAACTTTAATGTGTCCAAGATTAATTTTTCCTTCTCGATTTTCTAAAACATTATTGGTATCAATATCTACTACACCATATGCAACAATTCCACCCTTATCATTATTCAACTGTTCTTTAACGTTGATATAACCTGTGTCATAGTTTTTTTGAATTTTAGCGATTGAACCATCATTTGCACTTTCAACACGACCACCATCTTTTGCTGGATTATTTGGTTTGATTTCAGTTGAACCAGTGTCTACAGTATTCCCAGTGTTATTATTGCCAGATCCCTCTGGTATTTCTGATTTTTTTACAAGACCAATTCTACCCGCATTATTACTGATTGACGCACTAACCAGCTTAAGTGATTGAGTCCCTGTTTGTTCAATCGAACCACTATTTTTTAAGTTTTTAGCATTAAGTACAATACGTGCAGCATTTAATGTTCCAGTATTTGTTAAAAATTCTTGCTGATCTATAGATAATTCATCTGCACTACTGATTAAACCAGAATTATTTAGATTTTGACTTTTTAGGCTGACCTGTGAAGTTGCACTGCTGATATTGCCACTATTCTTAACCTCTTGTGCTTGAACAATAATTTGATCTTTATTGGCAATCATATTAAGCTGCCATTTAAACCTTTTCCTTCAATCGTCACTTGTCCTTCACGTACTCGGAATGAATCAAGGTAACCTTGATGCATCACCGCCTGACCTGTAGTTAAGGTAAAGCGGTCCGCATTAATCACGCCACAACCATCGCAGACCAAACCTGATGGATTAGCAATCACCACTTGAGCTTGTTTACCTGCAACCTCCAAATAGCCTTTAAGCTGGCTTGGATTACTGCTGTTTACTTCGTTCAAAATCACTTTGGCTTCGCCTTTGGCGAGCCATGGGTTACCTTGTACCCAACCACCCAATTGGGTTTGGGTATTATTTCTGGCATTGTTGAGGATTGCACCCTCTTGCCCGACATCAAATTGAGTGTAAGTATTTCGAGATACTCCACCTGCACTTGGCGTTTGAATATTGACTTGCGTCAATCCATTGCTGGTATTAAGAATTGTCGCTTGTTGTGAGTTTGGTGCCGACTTATCAGCAACTATATGACTTTCAGCAATCGTTGCCATCGGCAAGGTGTAAATTGCTGCACCTAATAGACTGACCACGGCAAAATTGACGGGATTTAGCTTTTTATAGGTGATCGGGGATATTTCGACATCTTGTCTTTCAATCTCACTACTCTGAACATGTGTTTGTCCTGCTGTTTTTGTTCGGCTTTTTACAATCTCAGCAACTGCAATAAACATCCCACGTGCTTGGCTATAAATAACTCTATAACGATTCTTATTCATAATGTCTGACCTAATTTTTTAATGTTTTTTCAATATCGAAAGTTGTATATGGATCTTGATGTAATGGATTAATACATCCAGTTCAAACTAAAGCCTGTTGTTACATTGTCTGTTCTGTAGTGCTCTGGTTTTTTTAATGGCGTACCGACAAAAACGTCATAGCTGACCGATTTTAAGATTTGTCCACGCAATCCAAAGACAGCCCCCATCAAACTTGTACCCAACAATTGATTAGGTTCATGTGCAGTTTTCCCACCCACTTCACCGTAGTCAATGCCGCTGTACCATTGCATTGGGAGTCTAAACATCGAACCACTGATTTCATTACGGACTAAGAAACCATTGTCTGCCAATAAGGTTTGCTCACCATCAAAGCCACGCACGGTATAACGGTTGCCTATAGAAAAACGATCTTGTGGGGTCAGTGGTTTTTGACTGTGCTGTGTTCGCCATTCAGCAAGATACTGTAGTGATTGCTTGCCCACTTTAAACGGGACTTGCAAGCTGGCATTGGCTTGTAAAATGCCAACATGAGTATAAGCCTCGCCAAATTCCTCTTCAGGTGCACGCATTGCATTAAATGCACCCGTACCTCGCTTATAAGTTACATTCCCGTTTAAGGTCGCATTGGCTAAATATTCTGTATGATCTACGCTGGCTTTCCAGCCTGCCGTTTTTCTACGCTGAACTTCAATTTCTACATCATTGATAAAGTTTTGTGACTCTCTATACCAACCACCGACACTGGCAGTGGTTTTCCGTTTGGCATCGCGATAAAGTACACGAGATAAATCAGCGCCAATGAGCTTGCTTTTCCCACTATAGCTATAACTTTCACTGGCGCCTGCAACCGTCTGGTTATAATCAGATTGGCTATAACTGGTGCTCAACATCCAATATTTAAGTGGAATGCTATAACTTAAATAGTAGCCATCCGTCCCACGCTTTCCAGAATCTCCACCGCCCAAATCATGGTTATAACTGCCATAAAATAAATCATTTGCAGTAAATAGGTGATCTAAAGATAACGTTGCTGTTCCTTGATATTTTCCTGTTGAATCTGAACCCGCATCATCAATCCCTAAATGAATGCGATAAGGTTTTGATTGTTGCCATGCCAGTTCTAAATCACTATATCCTGGTTCTTTACGTTGTTCTGAAGGTTTAATTTTGAAATCAGCTTCAACAGTAGGTACACGTTTAAAGTTTTCTAACCCCTGTTCAATATCTCGAATATTTAAAATATCTCCAGTTCGCACAGGCAAAGCATTAAACTGATGTGCGCGCTTAGATGTTCCCTGAACAAATTAAATTTGATCAACTTTACCCGCGATGACTTGAAGCTTAATTTCACCTGATGCGATATTTTGTTGAGGCAATAACATTCGAGTGGTTACATAGCCATGACTAATAATACTGTTTTGAATGAGATCTAAAGCTTGGTTTAAACCTTGTACCCCGATACAGCGACCAATCAAATTATGTTCACCCTGTATTACTGGTCGCATTGCAAAAGTAAAATGACGTGCATCCTCTCCAATCAATACAAACTTTTTAATGTCAAAACACAGTTTTTCGCTATGTGATTTTAAATATTGCAACTGTGGTGACACTATTAATTGTTTTTCTAGACCTGTTAGTACAACAGGCTCTGGTTGTAATTGCTTTTGTAATGCTTCATCACGTTGTTGTTGGCGTTGAGTAGCATCTGTTTCCAAATTTTGAGGAAATTGTGGATCTGCTGCGTTTGTTACTGTACCCACAAGCGTCAAAAAAACAGCAAAAGAAAGCTTATTAAATATCAAGTTATTCATGTCAATAGTAATTATGATGTGATTCGCGTTTTATTATTTCGAAATTATGACAATTTGTAAACAAATGAATTTATTATTTTTTTCAAATAACCTCTGCTTATAAAGTTTAGTTAGATTTAAAATAAGCATAAAAACATAATCTTTGATTAAACAGTATTGTCAATTTCACTCAAATGACGAAACAAAGCTAAATCTTTTTTCTTCTTAATTATGTTATGATATAACATATCAATTTGTATATTTAAAATTCTTTGATCTTGTGCTTAACATAAGATTTAGTTTTCCATCTATTTCACAACTTCATGGAGGTGACTGCGATGCCCAGTTTGAAGACTTATAACACTGAAGCACCAGCTAAACGACAGTTTATATCATCGTAGCCAATGAAACCAATCCGTTATGTTTGTGCTACCACCGAATAAATCAATAAATAATCCCCAGTTTTACGATCAAAATCTACACTCCCCCTAAATTCAATCTGGATAAGACATATGAAAATTAGTAGTCAAGATCTGAGAAAAGCCGGACTAAAAGTCACCCTACCTCGTATTAAGATTCTGGAAATATTAGAAAACTCAATCCCTCACCATTTAAGTGTTGAAGATATTTATAAAAAACTTCTCGAGCAAGATGAAGATGTCGGACTAGCAACCGTGTATCGTGTTCTGACTCAATTTGAAATGGCAGGTATTGTTCAACGCCATAATTTTGATCATAACCACGCTGTATTTGAGATCAAACAAGATACAACGCATGATCATTTGGTCTGTCAAGAAACCAATCAAATCATTGAGTTTAAAAATGAAGAAATTGAAAAAATACTTTTAGATATTGCAGAAAAGCATGATTTCGAACTTAGTGGACATTCTCTAATTTTGTTTGGATACCTTCGTCGTTCCAAGCTATAAATTTAGTATGCCCCACTAATTTTTAAAGCGATCGGCTCAACTTTTCTCAAAAGCTTTACTAGAAACAAATTTTATTAGATGTTATGTTATAACATAACATCTAATGTATTCTTATCTTCATGAACAGCTCTCAACTGCCAGACATTTCCTCTGAGCCTTTTATACAGACACATGCTTATCCACTTGATTGGGTTGGAATGGAAAATATTGCTTTACCCATTCACATTCAAAACACTTGGTGTTCAAGTAAGATCAATGCCTATGTCAGCCTTGATGACCCTCATGCAAAAGGGATTCATATGTCTAGGCTTTATACCCGTCTTTTAGAATTAAAAAGCCTTCCTGACCTAAAGTTAAAACATATTCATCAAGTATTAGAGGATTTTTTAGCAAGTCACTCCGAACTCTCTCAACATGCTCGACTAGATATTCAAGCAGACATTAATTTAGAACAAAGCGCCTTAATCAGTTCACTATCAGGCTGGAAAAGTTATCCATTTCGCCTATCGTGTAGATTAAACAAAACGACTTTTGAGGTGGAGTTGGCCTTAGAAATCGTCTACTCATCAACATGCCCCTGTTCAGCCGCTTTGGCTCACGACCTGATACAAAAGAGCTTTCAAGATGCCATTGCTACGCAAAAAGTGAATCCTCAAAACACAGACGAGATCATGGCATGGCTAGGTACGACAGATGCCATTGTCGCAACACCACATAGCCAGAGAAGTTTTGCTCAACTGCGCTTTAGATTAGAACCTCAGTTAGCATCGATTCCTCTACAGCAACTTATTTTGCAGGCTGAACAAGCCTTAGCAACCCCTGTACAGACAGCAGTCAAACGTGTGGATGAACAAGCCTTTGCCTTAGCCAATGGACAGAATTTGATGTTCTGTGAAGATGCTTTACGACGTTTATACCATGCATTTATCCACTATTCGGGAATTAAAGGCTTTAAGTTCAAAGTAATTCATGCCGAAAGTTTACACGCCCACGATGCTGTCGCTGAGGGTTCGTGGCAATGGTAAATTCATCACTTTTTCTTGATATAGAACAAGGCCAACTTGGGCAATCTTATGAGTTGAGCAACATTGTTGATGCTATTCCATGGAATCGGGAAGGTTTAATCACTGCCATTGCTCAAGATATAAGGACTAAAGATGTGCTGATGCTTGCTTGGATCAATCAAGATGCGCTTCTTGAAACCCTCAATACACAACAAATTTGTTACTGGTCACGTTCAAGACAATGCTTGTGGCGTAAAGGAGAAACTTCTGGACATCGGCAAAAACTGATTGAAGCCAGACTAGATTGTGACGGTAACAGCATCCTTTTTCTCGTTGAACAAACTGGCCCAGCCTGCCACACCCATCGCCCAAATTGTTTTTATCTAGGATTAGATCAACAACACGCCAAAATTTTAACTCAACCGATCATTCCATCCACTCATACAATTTAGAAGACTTTCACATGATTCGAAAAAACCCAACAGGACATCTTCCTGTCATTGAGCAATCTGCTTATATCGATCAAACCGCAATTATATGTGGCAAAGTCATTATTGAAGCCAATGTTTTTGTCGGCCCTTATGCAGTTATTCGTGCAGATGAAGTTAATGAACAAGGAGAAATGGAAGCCATCATTATTGGTGAAAATTCAAACATACAAGATGGTGTGGTCATTCATTCTAAAGCAGGTGCTCAGGTTAAAATCGGAAAAAATTCCTCTATCGCACACCGTTCTATTATTCATGGTCCTTGTGTGATTGGTGATCATGTATTTGTCGGATTTAACAGTGTTTTATTTAACTGTAAAGTCGGTGATCACAGTGCTGTGCGACATAATGCTGTTGTTGATGGTCGAGATTTACCTGAATTCTTTTATGTACCAGCCATGAGTTATATCAATGCTAAAACGGATTTAAGCCAGTATCCACCCATTGATATTTCTATCAGTGAATTTTCAGAAAGTGTGGTTACAACCAATATTGAACTGGTTCAGGGATATAAGGCATTAAAAAATGAATTTTAGACAACTCCCTGATCTGATCATACGTCAAGCAAACATCGTAAATGAACAGCGACAACAAGTTTGTGATGTTCTCATTCAACAAGGACGTATCAGTAAAATTCAGCCGAGTATTTCAGGCGTCTACAACGCAAAGAACATTGAAGCAGATGGCGCATGGTTAATTCCAGGGATGATTGATGATCAAGTGCATTTTCGTGATCCCGGCTCTCCTGAAAAAGGTGGGTTTGCATCCGAGTCTTTGGCAGCAGCAATCGGTGGAATTACCAGCATCATGGACATGCCGAATACTCGTCCACCTACATTAGATCTCGCTGCACTTCATTATAAAAAAGGGATTGCTGCACAGCATAGTATGACAAATTATGCCTTTCACTTTGGCGTGAGTGCAGAAAATCTAGATATTCTAGATATTGTAGAGTCTCTTGACCCTCGTTTGATCAGTGGAGTTAAGGTGTTTATGGGCGCATCAACAGGTAATATGTTGGTTGATGATCCACGCATATTAGAGCGCCTTTTTGCAAATGTTCCGACGATTTTATTGACCCATTGCGAATCAACACCCCGTATTAAGCAACTTGAAGCATTTTATCGTGATCAATATGGTGAAGAAATTCCAGCCAATTTGCACCCTAAAATTCGTGACAAAGATGCCTGCTTTGAAAGTTCTCGATTGGCTGTATCACTCGCTGAAAAATTTGGAACACAGTTACATGTCCTACATATTTCAACTGCGAAAGAACTTTGTCTATTTAAAAACTTACCTTTAGACAAAAAATATATTACGGCTGAAGTATGTATACATCACTTGAGTTTTGATGATGCTGACTATGCAAGTTTAGGTCATTTGATTAAATGTAATCCTGCCATTAAAACAGCCAACGATAAACAGGCATTGATCGAAGCTGTCGCCAACAACCAACGTTTAGATATTATCGGTACAGACCATGCACCACACACATGGCAAGAAAAACAGCAATCTTATTTTAACGCACCTTCTGGTCTACCCTTAGTTCAGCATGCATTACCTGCATTAATGGAATTAGTTGCGAATCAACAATTATCTATTGAGACCTTGGTACGCAAAACATCACATCAGGTTGCTGATCTGTTCCGCCTTAAAGATCGAGGCTATATCCGTGAAGGCTATTGGGCAGATCTGGTACTTATTCGGGAAAATAATCAAAATCAATCGGTAGCTGAACAAACCAATTATATGCGTTGTGGTTGGACACCTTTTCAAAATAAAACTTTTCGTTATTTGATTGATACAACCATTATTTCAGGTCAACTCGCTTGGCATCAACAGCAACCTTATCTCAACTGCCAAGGTCAAGCCTTAGAAATTGACCGTTAATCTTCAACAGTTCTATCCGTATTTTGACGACCACACATGAATATCCAAATTAATTTTCAAGGCTCAACTCAATATTTTAAAGTTGAACAACCTTTAGCAATTTCTGAGATTTTGTCACGTTTTAAAATTCAGAGTTATAAAAAAGTATTTCTCGCAAAAGTTGGGCAACACTATGTAAGTTTACAGCACCTCATACAGCAAGACTGTGTCATCGAACTTTTTAGTTTGAATGATGACCACAATTTAAACTTACTTCGACATTCCTATGCTTATTTATTGGCGCAGGCAATCCATCAATTATTTCCTGCTGCTCAACCAGTTGAGTATCAAATTACAGATCAAGGTATTTATTATGACTTTGCGGATACACCACATTTCAATCAAGAAGACTTACAAAAAATCGAACTCAAAATGCATGAATCCGTTCAACAGCATCTTGATCTTCACACAATAAATCAGACTGTCGATCAAGTTGCTGATTTTTTTAAACAGCAGGGATTCGATTTTAAACAGCAAGTATTAAAAAATAAGCATAACTCAAATGTATTATTTTTTTCCCAACAGCACCATTTTGCTGATTTCTACTTATACCCACTTGTACCAAACACGGGTTGCTTAGAACATTTTAAAGTGACCCATGCTTCTGGCGCATATTGGCAAGCAGATTCTTCACAACCGATGTTACAACGGGTCTATGTGACATGTTGGATGAACTCAAAACAATTAAAAAATCATTTACATCAGATTCAGGAAGCAGCAAAACGTGACCATCGTAAATTGGCACAACAGCTTGATTTGCTTAATTTCGATGATAAAGCACCTGGTGCAGTATTTTGGCATGCCAAAGGTTGGAAACTATTTCAGTTATTAACTGAATATTTACGCCAACAACAAGAAGAAGCGGGTTATATCGAAGTCAATACACCAGATGTCATGGAACGTGAACTGTGGGAAATTTCAGGACATTGGCAAAACTATCAGCAACATATGTTTACAACGGTAACTGAAGATCAACGTAATTATGCACTCAAGCCGATGAGTTGCCCCGGAGCTGTTTGTCTATATGATCATGAGTTAAGAAGTTATCGTGACCTACCCTTACGCATGGCCGAGTTCGGAAAGGTTCATCGTTATGAGCCATCAGGTTCTTTGCATGGGCTGATGCGTGTTCGCCATTTTACCCAAGACGATGCACATATTTTTTGTAGTGAAAATCAACTTTTATCAGAGTGCAAACAAACGATTGCACTGATTTATAGAATTTATCAGCAATTTGGTTTCAATGAAATTTCGATTAAATTATCTACACGACCTGAACATCGAGTTGGTACAGAAGAAATTTGGGATTTTTTAGAGGATACTCTTAAACAATCGCTTGAACAACTTGATATTGCCTATTACCTAAATGTCGGTGAAGGTGCATTTTACGGCCCTAAACTCGAATTCACCTTGAAAGATGCCATTGGTCGAGAATGGCAATGCGGTACGATTCAAGTGGATCTAAATTTACCAGAACGTTTTGATATTCACTACATCGATGAAAATAATCATAAACAAAGACCAGTGATGTTACATCGTGCTTTATTTGGATCTTTGGAGCGTTTTATTGGCATTTTGATTGAACATTATGTGGGGCATTTCCCATTCTGGCTCGCTCCAATCCAAATTGCGATTTTGCCCATTACACTTGCAGAACATGATTATGCACAACACATTCAACAATTGCTTAGAAAATTTGGTTTTAGGACAAGCTTAGATTTAAAACCTTCGAAATTAAACTTTAAAATCCGTGAAAATACGTTACAGAAAATACCTTATCTCATTATTATCGGTGAGCATGAAAAGCAATCTTCATCGATACGCTTACGTGCACAAAATGGCGTAGATTTAGGCAATTTCAAATTGACTGAACTTGTTGATTTCTTTAAAAGCCTTGATGAAGATTTACAAAGTAAGTGTATCAGATAAGGTTTAAATTCCTGCCCAAAATTGCCTAGTTTTCAACTGTTATTTTGGGCTTCTGTAGTTAGATCTAAACATTGCAAAAAATACTCCTCATTTTTCAAAAACAATGAAAATAATTTTTCGTATTTGCAAAGTATATAGAATCATTAGTTCTATAATGAAAAACTACCCAACAACTAGAGCGTTGTAATTACAACATTATAAATAGCCACAAAAAGCGCTCATTTCGTCAATCACTTCATAAAATATTTCAAATACTTCGGTTCACAAATAACAATTTTACCAACCTGATAAAAGAAAAGGCAGGCTAAAAGATAGTTATATATTTAGTATTTTGGGGATTATTCAAATAGGCAAATTTTCAGATATTTATTATCTATTAATACTTGTAAATTACTAGCATGCGAATATCTTAGGTTAAGTAGAATTGAAATAAGGATTATTTTGTGGGAATTGTTGCTGAATTTAAAAAGTTTAATGCCGAACTGAAAAACTCTAATTGGTCAGTATCCTCAATTAGTTCAAATAACGAACTCATTATAAGTCTTTGGGGACATAAACCTCTATTGTCTAAACATCCAACAGAAAGAAAACAAATTTACAGAGACAACATTGATAGATGGTCAGGAAATGGGCGAAATGAATTAAAGAAAAATCTTGATTTGGCTTTAGAAGAAAAACTGAATATTAGACCAGTTATAACAATGCTCAACAATTATTTAGATTTCCAACAGGTTTTAACTGGTAAAGATGCAAGTAAATATCCTAAGAGATTTAATGCCAAAATAGATTGGATTGGAGAGTTAACAATTTGGGACGGTACTCACTTTGAAATTGTATTTGAATTGGAGCAATAATTTGAATACAAATTAATTTTTATTCTACTATTAAAAACGACAAAGCCCTAACATCATTAGGGCTTTGTCGTTTGATATTTGGCGGAAGCGGTGTCCGTATAACACCTGTATTATGCAGTCCAAACTAATCCATTATAAACTTATCTTTCAATAACTTAAATAAAAACCTTTCCAACCCCATCTTGTCTAATCCGACTATTTCCAATATTCTATGTGGGTTATTATGTGGGACAGAAAAAAGCCTATGCCTAAGAAAGCAAAAGAACTCTCTGCACTCAGTGTAGCAAAAATCAAAGAAAATGGTAGGCACGCTGTAGGCGGTGTCGATGGCTTACACCTGCGTATTGTGAATGACTCTCGTGCTTGGATTTTACGTGTGGTTGTAGGTCAACGTTTTGATGAAGATGGTAAACAACGAGTCCATCGACGTGATATTGGTTTAGGCTCATACCCTGAGGTATCTCTAGCTGAAGCAAGAACAAAAGCTCAAGAAATGAAAGCTCAAATCCGAAATGGGATTGATCCTATCCAGCAAAAACAGGAAAAGCTTCACTAGCAACTTTATATTTGAGTACTTCCGCGTCAATCTCGTTTTTCTTCACCTCACAATGCTTTTTGAGGTCTGAGGCAGCAATAGCATTTTCATTTAGATACGTCTTTACTCTAACATAGACATATTCGCTACTTTTTCTCTCACTTTCAGAAGTTAATGCATACAACTCAGAATCTTTAGAATTGATCCACGTAGTTACTGATTGAATTTGAGTAGACAATTCCGCTTGCCGTGCAAGCAGATTCAAGCGTTTTGTCGTAAGTTGGCTAAGCTCTCCCTCTACTCGAGACACTAGTTCATCATTTGAAAGCCCCAAAACTAACTTTTCCAGTTCAATTATTTCAACTTCTAAGGTATTGTATTCTGCCTCCAAAGTAGATTTCTCAAACACTGCTCGAGCATGTCTCTCGCTAACTTCAGCGAGCTTTTTATGTAGAATACCGAGCTGCTGAACCTGTGCTTCAACTGCTTGCCGAGTAATCGCCTGTATTGCTTCTCTGAGTTCTTTTTGACGCATGAATGAGAGTGAAAGCTTTCTGGAATTTTCTAAACTCAATTCAGACACTAGATTTTGGCTCTTAGCCTTATCTAGCAAAGCCTCTGCAGATGAATGATGAGTTGTACATAAAGGACAAATATTAGAAGGCTGTATAACAAGATAATCTAAGCCTATGGCAATCAACTGCTCGTGCTGTTCCATCTGTTCAGTTAAGGCTTTCTGAGTAGCAGAGAGAGCCTGATTATGCACTTCGATTAAATCAAGGTCAGCTTGACATCTTGTCAATTGTTTAATTTTATCTTGATCAAAAAGTAAAACACCTACATTTCCAGTTAATAATAAATTGGATGTAATGTTTAATGTGGAGACCTCTCTTAACTCACGATTAAATTCATCTAACTGGATCTTGTCTATCTGAATAGTAGTTTCTTTAGCAGTGATTTGTTGCCTTAGGATACCAATCTGAGCACGGTGGTTCGAAAGTGAGACATAAACTGATCCAGCATTGTCGACAGAATTTCTTAATAGCAAAGCTCTATCGTCAGCAATATTAAGCTCGCTGTTAATTTCAGCTAATTGCTGCTCAAAACTTGCTAGGTTGATAGTGCTGTTTGAGCGCTCTTCGGTCAGTGCCTTTTGGATTGTTGATAATTCGAGAAGGCGTGATTCAGTTATTAAAAATGTCTCTGTGTTCTCAGCGATTTCAATAAGGTGAGTCAGACGCACATGTGCTTGTTTTTGATCCTCCACACATTTGTTGTATGACTCGAATAGCATCTGATACTTGTCGGCATCGGCAACCCCTTTCAATAGCCTAGAAAGTTGAGTTTTTTGCTCAACCTGATAGTTAACATGGCGCTCTATTTCAGGTATTTTCGTCAACCTATCTGCAAGCACTTCTGATATTTTGGTTTTCGCGTTGAGCAACGTGTTCAGTTCATGCTGTCGCGATACAAGGCTAGCGTTAAGTTTATATTCGCTCTGAGATGAAAATTTTTCATCAGGTAATACAATATTCTCACCCACCGCATTAAGTTCAGCCGCAACTGAATTGAAACGCTCGAATACAGAAAGATTAATTGGTTCTTTCAACTCTTCGATAAGCGACTCGCGTTGCTTATTAAGAACACTCAGCTCTGCATTATTATCACTGATAAGCGCTGACAACTCCTTGCGAGCTATCTCAGTATCACCACCAAAGCTTTCCATAAATTTAGCATATCGCTCTTGAGGCCTTGCTTCTCTGAGAAATCTATCAATCTCATCCTGGCTCAAAACGACGCGTCGAAAAAACTCATTTCTCCGTTGACTCTTATCGCCAAAACTTAAGTCCCGCCCATTCGCACGAAGTTTCGGTAGTTCATTCTCAAAAGGGGTCGGCCTCGTTGTGAATACCGAGACCTTTGTAATCACTTGATTATCGACGTATTTATTACGTAGGATTTTTTGACCCTCATTAGGATCCTTAGTAGACTTAGCCGCCCTTTCAAAGTTAGATTTATTATATTCCCCTGCAAGCCTTTCCAAATGGTTGGTGACAGCCCATTCAACCGCATCGTAAAACGAGCTTTTACCAAAACCATTTGGCGCATAGATCGCAATAAAGTTTGAAGGATTATCGCCTTCATTCGTAAAATCAAAAGTTCCTTCTGACTTTGATTTGTAAGCACGAAATGCCTCAATCTCAACTTTTTTAATTTTCATTATTTTTTCAGAAATTCCATTATGTTATTGATCATCTGTGAACGCTTTTCTCTAGACTCAGTTTTTGAATCTAATGGTGCACCACGAACATACCTTTCTAAAGATAGCAAAGCCTCTTTTGGGTCATTGACTCGAGTATCAAGCGTTAAATCTGAACCTAATAACTGGTTTTGTAGTTCAATAGCCAATTGTTCAAGACTTGGTATTTCTAGAAGCCCATCAATTATGATCTTACGAGCAGCAAACTTATTATTTTCGATTTCATATTTTTCCCTTAAAGGAACTTGCTCAACTGTGACAAAAACCAAATACACATTCCACGCTGCCAAACTGCCTACAGGCTGATGGTGAACAGAAATAATATTTTGGATAGCTTGCCAATTTTCTACTACTTCAGCTGACGTTTCACATATACAAGTTATGCAAGAGATGAACGAAAGAGGATCATCCGAGCGAAACATATAGAACCTGATGTTCTCATACTGAGCAGATAAGAAACCTAGATCGACTTCCTCACTTAATAATTTCATTAAGTTTGTCCTTAAGCAACTGTAATTGTGCCATTCCAGATGGCAGACCTTTATATTCAAATTCGCTATCAATCACACAGATCTTGCGAAGCCCTTCCAGATGCGTTAGTTTGAAACTCGTATAAATAGAGCTTTCAACCGCATCAATGGAAAATGGTCCTTGGTTTGGTACAACAGCAATATTAGTTATCACTCTATCAAGCACAAAACTTGGAGGTAGGTGTTTTGCTGCAGCATCGGGTGATGCAACAATAAGCGTGCCATCTTTGTCTAAAAGTTTACGTGCAATTTTAAGCAGCTCATCCAAGCGACTAATCCAATTCGTGCCGTCACTAGTATATAACAACCTGCGCTTTCGCTCTATACTTTTTATATATTCAACATTTGTAACTCCAATATTATCCATCAAAGCGCAAATTACTAAAAACTCTAAATAAGCTGTCCATAATTCTTGAGTTTTGAGTTCATCAGGTCGCGTGGAATCAACAAGTAGTTGTAAATTATATTGCGTCATTACTTCATAAGGTGGAGGCATTCCGCTCGCAATTAGCGAATCGGCAAATCTATCTAATGCTGCTTTAAGATGATATATGTTGTTTTGATCAATCACATTGAATGCGAATATCATCTCCCGTATGCTAGAAAAGCATTCCAAATGAGCAGGAATCATTGGTGCACTTTTATTTATTTCTATTATTTCATAAAACTTCTGTAAGCTATGGCATTGTACTCGACTATATTGGTGCTTTTCATCACTTGCATCCATTCTGAATTCAACACCCGTAAGAAACACCTGCCCATCTTTGTGGAAATACATACCTCCACCAGACATTCCTTCGATTTCAGACTTACTTGGCATACCATTAATTGTGAAAAAAATAAGATCATCATTCACATTTGTTATATGCCCATCATAAACTTTTATCGGGGTTTGACTAGCCCTTTCCCCCTGTGGATATCCGACAAAGGTTAAGCCAGCACTATGCTGTAACTCCTCAGCATTAAATATTTTTTGTGCTACATAGGCCTGAAAACTAACTTTCAAAATCACATAGTCGTTAGATAATGTTGTCAAATCGAAAGGGGCAGAATGTCTAAGTATTTCTAGAATCTCAACAGGATTTCCTTGATAATCCAAAACTTCATGAGCAGTAATACCATCGAGCACATGAGCTGCTGTTAATACATAAGAGTACTTCTGTGTCATAGCATTGACGAGAACACCACTTCCCCCATTAACCCTGATACAGTAAGACTGCATGATTTCAGAAACAGTCATAGTCTGATCTCACTATCAAGCACCTCTACTCGAGAAGCTGTAACTTTTTCTGGTAACTGTAATTTTGAAATAACCTTTTCATAATTGAAAAGAATTTTCCCATTTGTAGATTTAAGGATTCTCGCAATCGTTCTTTTATTTGGAAGGCCATGTTTTGAACCATCAGTAGAAATTACGTAACATGTTGAATCTAGAAGTGAAAGAGTCTCATTGCTTGTGTTATATTGGCTTCCATGATGTGAAATCTTCACGAGATCAAGTTTAATTTTATTACAATCACTATAGCCTAGTGCTCTCAGATTATCTGCAACAACTTGATCATGTGCATCCCCAAGAAAAAGCATAGCTTTATCCTCGACCTCTAAAATAAATGCAATTGAGCTACCATTATAAATAGAAGGGTCTGAATCAAATTGATCATCACCCCATATCTCTTCTAGTGAAAGATCATAATCATTACTATGGGATGATGTTGCACCTGAATCTGTTTCAGTAGGCCACTTATGTAAGAGTCTCTCAAGTTGAGAAAGCCCTGGTGATAATACTGTCAAAGTAAAGGGGCCTAAGTTATGGACTTGCTTTTCAATGATAAGTGGTGCTCTTATACACCCGATTTCATCAAGTAGAGCTTCAAGATCTTTGCCTTGTTGCACGCTTGTTTGCGGAGAACCATCGGCCAATAGAATATTATTCTCAGAAATCTCAGCGGCTTTGAAATGATGAGTAATCAATCGAGATGAATTGAACCAGATTGTTTTAACTAGTTGAGGGAGATATTCAGTATCTTCAAAAGCTTTGATCAGTCCATTGATATGGTCGTCATCAATATGAGTTAAGATAGCCAGATCTACATGTTGACCTTTTTCTTTCAGATCATCCAGAACTTCGCAAAGTGCTCCCTTATATCGCTGTCTAGGGCCGTGCTTAAAGGCCATCGAGGGTCCACCATCAATCAATATATTGAAAGCGCTCGACGATTCCTCATAACTGACTAAGATACAGTCCCCATGATTCACTTTGAGGATGCGCACAATAATACTCATAATACTCCCTATTTCTAGATTCCATTCCAGCAGCGTTTAACTCTACAGAAAGGCCACATAGGCTATTTACTATCCCAATACCAGTACTCGCCCCAATCTAGCTCGGCAAGAGTTGGAAAAATTTCATCCTGCACAAAATACTGACGTGAATCTGGTTGTGCTGGTGTTTGCCTAAACCTATTTGTGGACATAATTCTTAGAAGATACGACTGTCCATAACCCTACCTAGGATCATAACCAGTATTATATCTTCTGTGCCCTATTTCTAACAATCATTACGACGGTCTGCCAATCCATCACAAAACCGAATAATCCTTTGTACAATGTTAGGAATGATACGATCAATGGCATCATTTTTATACTTGTGCTGAGAGTGTGGTCTAGCAATCACTATTTCACTTAGCTCCCCTAAACTAATAACTGAGCTTGGATACTCTATCATTGAGCGTTTTCCGCTTAACTCCAATACCTCCCTCCCAAAATTTAATGCCATATCTACACAGTCAACACACATTGGGGCAGGATTGGAATGGAAGTTCATCTCTTCGACTGAGAATAGAGAAGCTGTTTTAACTTCAAAAATCCAAGAGTTCTTCTTAGATGGCCTCACGCAATTATATTTATCCCTTGAGCAACAAGGGCATAACCAACTATCTTCATATCTGGTCCAATATTTCTCTCGTGTAGCGATAAGATGAGCAAGCTCATTGCTTGAAGGCTTCATTTTTAGTATTGGGTTCTCTTTAAACCTCCATGAACTACTTGCACCTTTAAATGGCACTGTATTATAAAGTAACCTCTCTGGTTCAAATCTATCAAATTGATGTAATCCATGGCGCTCAAAATGCCATTTAGCAAGTCGTTCAATTTGCTTAGCCGTTCTTTCTGAAGGTTGATACCAATCTTGATTTTCAGCAGCAATTTTTGCAAATCTTTCAGCAAACTCCATTCTCATTTCAAAAATGGGTTTAGCCCTTTCCCATACTTGCTGAGCAAGCAATGGATCAATTTCATGTTCTTGATTGGGTGAAGGTTTGACAAACTCTGCAATCTCACGTGGCGAAAAAGAAAAATACTTGTGTGCTTTCACTATTTTTTTGGCATCAGCATCTGCTTTATTACAATCAAAGCAAACAACAGTATTGTCATAAGCAGATAAAGAAAATGCAGCCTTGATAGCAAATTTTTCGGAAAGCTCATCAGCTACAATGTGATCTTTTTGAATCGAATACTTTTCAAAAAGTCCCTTAACCACATCTTTCATGTGGTCATGATGCTCATGTAATTGACAGGTTAGATAATTATTTTTATTTAACCTTACTATTTCTGCCTTAGTCCTTTTACAACACGGGCAAGACCAGTTCACTGGGGTCATTACCCACCAACGATTCATGTGTGGGCCGCTGGCATTGAATAACTTAACCAATGCAAGTGTCGAGTAAGTATATTCCGAATCTATACCATCCAACTCTCTATCAGTTAAGGATGACTTAAATTCTGTAATATCCATCATAATTCACCTAATAAACTCAGCACTATCTATTGGCCTAAACGTTTACTCATCACCATCAAACTGCCAGTAAACATTCCCCCAATCACTTTTGATATCAGGTAATAGTTCACCTTGTTCAAAGTACCTACGTGAGTTTTCTTGAGCAACAGTAAACCAATAGCCTGATTGCGGGCATTTTTCACCAGCCCTCATTGATAGTTTCGTATCCACATTGGAATTACTATTTTTTAGGTTTACACGTTTCCCTTCAGGCCATGTACTATCCTTATCAAAACGTGCAATCCACTGTGGTGAGCTTTCTATATCAAATCTAGGATTAGGGTCATCATCCCATGCATCTAAAGTGGTTAGCTTTAATTCGTTACATCGAATTGGTTTAATCAACTCGTTTGCCATGACCAATAAATCAGGGACACCTTCCTCAACTGGATAAAGCGATAAATCACCTAAACGTATCCAAAGACTAAATTTATGAGTATTCGTGGGGTCTGGTAATTTGGTAATTTCTATACGTGGATCATTGAGCTTTGAACGAATTTGCTCTTCTGTCAATCCTAGTTTTTCAATCCAATAAGGTGAAAGCAAGAAGCACCATGTCGGGGTACGAAGTCCTGCGCATAAAGCAGATGAATGAATATACCCATCAGGATAGTCATGAGAAGTACTCATTTCACTTGGATGATCAATATCCAAACCATAAAAGTAATCACTAAATACTCGTTCAACAATCTCAAATTCAGGTGGAACGATATTGAAATGTGTCGTGTTGCCAATTTCATAGCCACTATAAGCTTGAATCGGATTGAGTTTAACTAGGCATTTTTCAACAAAATCATACCATTGTTGCTTATGCTCTTTATACCAATTTTCACCAAATGATAGCTTTAGACTCGAATATCTTAGACCGTTATCCCTAATGTTACTTTCTAAAGCCCAACGTGCACTTTGAATAGCAGAATCACCTGTTGTAGCTGCTATAAAATAGACAGAGTACTTTTTATAGCTCTCAAGCATTTCATCTAACATTGTCTGTCGTGAAGGTTTCCACTTAGTCGCATTTTTCCATATGCCTGTATCTCGATACCTTAGTTTAAAAGGTTTATCGATAATGTTACTTTCGAACTCTTCATAAAGATCAACAATTTGATTAGCAATATCTTCAACTTCATCCTGTTGATGGTAAACATAAAAAGTAATGTAAGGTGTAATACCAAATTCTTGGTCATCTTCACCATAAATAATAGATGTATTCTCGCGCATGTCTCTTGTTAATTCGAAAATCTCTTCATCACTTAAAAAAGTGTCAGATGTACTCATGAGTAAAATTCCTAACGTGTTTTCTGTGTTCTACTTGGAGTAGTTGATTTTGAATCTTTATGTTCTGTTGGGCTTGCATCTTCAGGATAACGAAACAAAGACAACTTAAAACCTTCACTTGCAGTAATCTTACTGGCTTTCTTAGCTTGGGCACATTGATTTTTTAAATCGTTATAGTTATTAAACTGCTTTTCATCAATCCGATCGCCTTGGAACTTAATCTCCACCAGTGCAAAAATATTGGTTAGGGTTAAAGGCTCACCACGATATTCTGGAATAATGATATCCGCACCTATAGTATTTTTCCCTTTATACGGCATCGGCCAAAATGGATTGATCTCAGAACCTGAACGCTTTAAACGTGTTGTCCCTGCAAGCTGTGGGGTTAAGTATTTTCTGGTTTTCAAATCATACCCAAAACAAACTTCGGCCTTTAATGGACTTTTCCATTTTAACAATTCATCCATGAACTCAAACATAAAGTTTGTAGCAAGCTGTTTTAATCGGACAATCACATATTCATCAACATTTGCCCCGGCAAGCTCTTCTGCTGTCATCTTTAATAACTTGGCTACAACATCCACTTTGCTTTTGGGAATAACATCTTTTAGCTTTTGCCCCTTCTGTTTCCTCAACTGAATCATAGGTAGTTGTTCAGCTTTTTCACAGATTTGACTAATAATCTGCCGAAATGGGATTTTCTGTTTAATCGCTCCTTGAATCACTGCACTTTTTTGTTGCGGCCTACCTGTTGCCTTTTTTGTGCTTTCTGTTTGCTTGTCGCCTGTGGTTAATGTCGTCAGCAGGACTTTTTCTTTTTGCTTATCAATCTTATCTGAAATTTCCTGCCCAAGATTCTTCATGAGCTTCTTCATTTCTTCTTTAGCTTTTTTTATACTATCTTGGTAGTTCTTTACCTCTTCATACGTGTTCGATGCAACTCGATAAATTTCATAAGCTGCAATTGCATAACCCGCTATTTCGATTACAACTAGGACAACTGGAAGAGCCATGTTAACTTTGCCCCCCTTGGACTTTTTTCGACATTTGTTCTAATTTAGATTCCCAATCCTCTGTAATTCGTTCGCTTTCACGCATCACAGATTTGTAGCCGATGATTTTCTCTTTAGTTTGGGTAATCACTTGCTCCGTAAAGCCTTGCTCATCTGTAACCCCCTCTTTTAATAGGTTATCCTTACTATCATGTATTGAATATTTATAACCTTTGAAGTTTCGACCATCTGCCTTAAACAATTGGTATTGTCCTGAAAAGGGTGGTTGTGCAAATTCTAACTTAGGTAAAGTAAATGCAGGAGTACTAATTTTGCTCCCACTCACAAACTTATGCTGCCCCGCCTTACTCTCAAACAAACCCCCAGTCGTGGAAAACACACCTGAGCCATTGATTTTTAATTCTGAGGTGTCTGCAACTAATCTAATCTCTTTAGGACTGGTGATATAGATTGCATCTTCAGTTGAAATGATTTGAACCCCTTTACGTGCAATCAAATCAGCCCCATCTCCCTGAGCTTGTATTTCAACCTTGCCTTTACCTGCATAGAATCTGGCACCTTCCTGTGCTGCAAACAAACTGATTTTACTTTGTGCATGAGCTAACAAGTTCTTTTGAGTACTTAGGTTAATACTATCGCCTGCACTGTGACTAATTTGACCATCTGCTGAAAGATGTACATCTTCATTACTTGCAAGGGCGATTGAATCGGGTGAAGTCAAAATCATCAAAGCTTGTTTAAATGCTTTTGCCTTAGTTTCACTTTCCTGTTCGATTTGCTCAATAAACTGTTTTAGACCATCTAGCACTTCTAAAGGGTCAGTCTGTTGATTCTTGGCAACTTCACTTAAAGCTTTTGAATTATTCAAACTCGATTCAAGTTGTGATTTTGTTTCAGCGGCATCAAGATGATCGCCACCTGCTGAGTCTTGTGAATAGGTAGAAAGCAATAAGCCTTGTTTGGCTCTGAGTGCTCCCCACTGATCTGTACGCAATTCGAAGCCTTCACCTCGTCCTTCGCTGGTGTCAGTTTCTTTAGGATGACTGAGATTACCTAAATTGAGTTGACTCGCGCCATGACTGCTTTGTAGTTGACTGCTGATTTGGTTTTGGGTATCGTCAAACCTCAGTTGATTGAAACCACTGCCTTGATATTCCTTACTTTTGATTCCTGCCAATTTCTTGGTATCAGGCAGACTGCCTTTGTCATCAAACTTGGTCGGACTTCGTTGTGCTTCATGGATACGTCCCACCACAAATGGTCGGTCAAGGTTGCCATCAAAGAAGTCTATGACGACAATTTCTCCAATACGGGGTAAGAATCGCGCACCATAGCCTTCACCTGCCCACGGGGTCAAAACATCAACCCAAGCTGAATCTGTATCGTTGTCATTGGAACCAGCACCACCATCATGGGTGTTGTCTTCATTACGGGTAAACAGGAAACGAACTTTTATACGCCCCCATTCATCAACATGAATTTCTTCTCCACTTGGCCCCACCACCTTAGCACGCTGTGGGGAAGCAATCGGTCGGTGTTGAAGTGGCTCATACTCTGGAACAATTGCAATATTACGCCGTTGGAGAACAAGATGATTTGCTTGGCGTTCGTCATGATTATTGGTACGAATTTCAGCCTGTTGCCAGTTGCTTTGTTTGAGTAACACTGTCACTTGATCTGCCAGGTCTTTCGGTAAATTATTCTGATTATAGAAGGTCTTAGATATAATCAAGAACTGCTTTTCGGAAGTATCGTGTTGATCAATTTCAGGATGTTCGTTGAACTCAAACCAGTAACCCACTTGTGCATCACGCACTGTCGATGTTGCAGTAAATTGTTTGGCTTGGGAATCGTAATAGTTGCTTAAGTTTTGGTTAAACCGTTCAATCTGACTGTTGCTTGATTTGGTCGCACCATCTTCACCATTTAAGTCTTGTATCCATGCAGGGCTAAAGTGCCATGCCTGTTCTAGACCTAAACTCGCTGAATCTTGATTGTCTGAATGTCGATGCTTAGTTAAAACTGAGCCTGCACCCTCTTCTGTTTCCAGTGCATCAGCCTGCCAACGTTGTATATGCACTGCGGTGGGTTGAATGGAACGCAACCCAGTAAAGGCTGTTATGCTGTCTGTAAGCTCTACAGCGGAACTCTGATGAAAACGGATGCTACGTCGATCAAGGGCTTGGTAGTGAGTGTTATCATCAATTAAACGTAACTTTTGTGGTTGGATTGGTTCACTTAAACTAGAAACCTTAAACTGGGCTTCATCAATTAAAGTGTTAATCCCTTCGGAAAATAGCAATCTTTGAATGAATTCGCTATCAAGTTCATTATTCTGCATAATGAATGGGCGTACATCATAGTCTTTGCTTAAACCACTTTTATCTAAAGTCAAACTTGAAGCAAACAAGGGGCTTCGTTGTGTCCATTCGGAAAAAATACACTGAACCACATCAATAACAGATTTCGCCATAAACACGCGCGAATTTCTACGATATTTCCACAGTGCCGTTGGGTCTTCTACTGTGAGGCGATAAATCGTGAGTGAGCCATCACTAGCGCCCACATCAGCTTTGGTCACAATCCCTGAAATACGATTGAGTTCTGATTTATCGTTGACGATATCAATTGCCGCTTGACTCCCAATAAAGCTTTTTAATGGAATCATTGCTGACGTTGAGAGACAGATGAGCTGAAGCTGAAGCCCCTCATTGATGACATGTGTCCCATCAATACGTTGCAAGAACACTTGATCGTTGAGTAAGCTATTACTGAACTGAATATGTAGCGCACGTTTTTGTGCTGTTAAGCCAAGCTGCTCCAAGGCAGCGTAAATATTATTAGACATACGTTATTATTTAATTCTAGATTGTGACTGACTATACTAAAAAAGTGGACAATTTGTCTATACAGAGCTGTCTATGGTTTTCATTACAGCGACAGTTTATGTCTCATTTTGTTTCAGTTCTAACAGCAATCAACTCACTCTTTAGATACGATCAAATACAAAAAATAGTGTTAGGCAAAAAACCATCATGCAGCTCCCTCCTAAAAAAGGAAAGCCACTTCAACTCAAATAAAAAAATCCCAAACCCTTGGGGAAGGACATGGGACTACGATATTGCTACTCCATTGGAGTATTGGTGTAATGTATCGTGAAGTATGTTTTTTAACACATACTTAAAAATAAAATAAATATTAAATCACAAAAAGCATACAGTTCCATCTATTCCGACACACTTCCCACAATTATTAGTCATCTATCTCCATAACCGAAACTGATAACTCCAATTTTAACTTACAGACCTTACACTTTGTTGTACCCCTTCTGAATACTGAATATCCTGAAAATGGTTCAAACTACAACCTTGTTGATGCGGCTCTGATTTTTTTCATCGTATTGTAAAAGACGGGATTAAACTTCGCGACTCATATTGTCGTAGATCAATTAACAACCTATTTGTTATATCACCTTCATCAGTCATAGTTAATTTCTAAACAATCTATCGTAGGAAAAAATGACTATGAACAGCCCAAACTCTACAGAGCTTAATCAACAAGCAGAGGCTTTTTCAAAATACTTATCGCTGTTGTTTAAGGTAGGTACATTTGTAGGCGCACTTTGCTTCACGCTGTATTGCCACAACCTAAATTATTTCCCAACAGGAGTGACCATCAGTGACAGCCTAGTGTTTATCATTTTTGCTGTAAGCTTTTGTTTAATTTACGGTTTCATGATTGTGTGCTTATTATCACTTGGTGTATGCATTACTTATGTTTTGAAACCATTGTTTAAATTTATCCACAAATACTATAAACAGTATAAGTTGAACAAAGGAGCGCTAGAAGTTCCTGTTCCTATTGAGTTTGTTAAACCTGAACTGATTCATGTCTTTTTAGCCGGTTTTGGTGTTCTGTTCATTTATCTCATGTACAAATCGGATTCTGATCCAACTGTGCTGTTGAGCTTATTAGCAACTACATTTTTTCTTTCAGTTTTATGGTCGGGTTACCATGATAACCGTCTACCACCAATCAACTCTTCCCAAGAAGAGAATTCACCCCCTGTTCCTCAACCACACGAAAATGCAAAAAAAACCAAATGGACATTGTTGGCACTTATTTTTATTATCCCTCTACTTTTCAGTGGTGTGTCAGGAAGAGTTTTGGATGCAGGAATGCGGTTTTCTAATCTAAATATGGGAGTATCATCCGTATTAGTTAAGCCACCTTATGACAAAGCTATTCCAAAAAAGTATAAGGATGAGCATCCCGTATATGCTGAAGAGGGATTCGTCGCGTTTAAAGACATTGATGTTAAGCTATCAGGTATAGGGCAAAAAACTGTTATTCAATTTATGCCTGTAAAGGCAACAAAGCCCCAAAACTTAGCAATCCCAAATGATAGAATTATCGTTCTTCCACCCGTACCGCAATAATGATGATTCAATGGAGGCGCTAAGCCTCCATTGAAATTTTAATTCAAAGCTTCATCTAAATTTTCTAAATTCAAGATTATAGCACTCACAACATTTCTATCGAACTCGGCTCGATCCTGTTCTTCATGGACTCCCTTATTAAGATATCTCCACTCCCTACTCTCACCACCGATCCCTAACAATGATACTAATGGCTGCAAAACACTATCTTTTTTAGCATGAATAAAATCATTCTTACCAATTTTAGCTTTCAATTGTTCAGTAAGATTTCTTAACTCTATTGAAGATGTAGCTGATCGTAGCTTTAGACTCAAATTCCCATCACCATGCTTACTCACAAACCTCCAAACTTTTCCTTTAGTTATTGCTTCCAATGCTTGTCTTGACTTTGTCAAAGCATCACGAATTTCATTTTGATTGATGTGCTCTCTAGCAGCGACAATATAATTACGAGGCGCACAATTAAAATTAATATTGATATGTTGCTCACCCAATCTTGGTAGAAAACTAAATGATTTTGTTGACTTCACTCGTTCTACTGAAAGCAGATTATGAATATCTTTGAAGAATTCTTCACCATGGCACGTTAACAATATTTGCTTATTACTAAAGAACTGGTCCTCAAAGAGTGTTTTTCGAATTGCTTCACGATGCTCGTCATCTATGGCATTCACAGGATCATCAAAAATCAATAAGGGTGACTCTTCTTTAATATTTTTAGCCAATAGAATTGCTAATCCTAAACATCGAATATGCCCTTCACTAAGTATATGGAGTGCATCAAAAAAAATTTCTGGATTGCTTTTAAATGCAATTTCCATTCTCTGATTCTGATTAATTGGTAGTTTCACTTCAGCTAGAAGTTCACTATCCATATCATTTCGATTAAAAGCATTGTAAAGATCAATAATCACTTCTCCTAGATCTTTAACTAAAAGCATGTTGATTAAATCCTGAAGCCTTGCTTTGTTGATCAATCTCTTTCGCCATTTGAATCGCTTGTTGCAGATTGACACCATCTCTTAAAGTTAAATCGACGTAATACACAGGTGTTCGATAGCTTTGTGTGGTGGATTTTCCTCTTAAGGTAAGTTGCAGTGGGAGGCATGAAAGCAAACCATTCGAAGATGCATGGTAATAAGACAAGCGCGCTGCTAAAGTCCGAATACTATTAAAGCCTGTGGTTCTAAAGATGAAGGAGCCAAGTTCATCACTTTCATCCAAATTGACATGCAAACGACCAAAAGGTTTACAGTTCCCTCCTTGTACCAAAGGACATAAGTCAGGTGAAGGACATGGATGTTGTTCAATGCCTTGATTGGTTTGTCTTTGGCAAGTCTCACCATTTCCCACACAAACAGGGCGACCTGTTTGTCGATCAAATAAGCTGTATTCCGCTCGAAGGTTAAGCTCAGGATCATTAAAGATCATCCGTACTGGGATTGAACGGAGTTTTTGATTCGGTGCTTTGGCACGAAGCTGTTCATCCAAAGGATGTTTCACCCATCCATCTTTGCCTTGGATTTGACTGGTAATGGTAAATTGATCATCCCGTTCAGGCAGTCGCTTTCCATTCTTTTCGACGACTTTACCAATGCTAATTCTGCCGAGTATGGGTGGTGTAATCGCTAAACCTTTAATCATGGTAGTTTCCTCTTTTGTTTAAATGATTTTCTGTATTTGGTTAAAATGAAATTTGCATAAAAAAATCCCATACGCGCTGGCATGGGATGTTTAGGTGAAGTTTCGTATTTCGCTTAGGCTAATTACCTTTCAATCATCATTCGTATAGATGTTGAAACGCCGTGAGCCTTGTTTGCTTTGTGGGAATTGGTTTAAGTATTCTGGGTGTGATTTCAGTAAAGCCTTACTGTCTAAGCTGACTGAGTTTTTAGACTTCTTCCACGTCACTGAACCGATTTTAAAGGTGGCTCGTTCAGCCTGTTGCATCTTGGCTTGCAGTTGATGTTTGAGTAGGTCAAATTGCTCCTGATGCTTTTCAATTTGATGATTTGTTTGAATCAATTGTTCAAATTGTTGATTGGCCTGATCATCTTCGGTTAAATCTGTGGTCGTCAGTGGAATATGTTCAGCATAAATCACTTACTAAGTTTTGGTTGTGAATTCAACTGCATTCGCATCAGATGAATCTCTTTTCCATACACGTCAAAAAATGTCATTTTGCATGAATTATATACTGTATTAGCACTTCAGAATAAGTTACCTTAAAAGTATATAAATATAGTCTGCTGGACCAATGTCATTTGTTATATACTCACTAATGAATACTTATAGTAAAGTTCTAAAGATAGCTTCCAACGTTATAGGCTTAATTTTGTATGAATAATAAATTCTTTAAAACAATATCTATTGTTACTTTATGCTTTACACAATTCACTCTTGCAGAGATTCCTAAAGAATTACTTTATCAGTTGCCTAAAAACATTGATTCAGCACAACTCGCAGCAATTCAAGGTTTTCAAGAAACGAGCACCCCTTTAAAGTTCGTAAAATCTCGTATTTATATTAATCAAATTAATGGCAAAGCTACATTAAGCCAGTCAAAAGATTGGGATAAAATCTATTCAATTCTACCTACACAAACAACAGTTCGTTTCACTTCTGATGCTCAACATTTATTTTCATCTGGTGAACTTAATTTTACTGCTCAAGCAGGTCAAAAATATCAAATCAAAACTAATCAAGCTGATAAAAATAGCCATAAAAAAGGAATTCAGTTTTGGATTGAGAATTTAACTACAGGTGAAGCAATCACAGATAAGCAATTTGCTCATATAGCAGCCAATCAACCTCAACAAATTTATGTTCCAGTCATCATTAACAAATAAATGAGTTTTATATGCGCTTATCTTTAAAAGTATCTCTGCTCTCGTTCCCTCTACTCTTTACTGGTTGTATAAGCACACCTAAAAATACAACGCCGATAGAATACTATACTCAACCAACTACCTCAGAACAGACAGCAACTATAATCGGTGATATGTTTGAGCGTAAATATATTGCAGACACAATCGCTTATGTTTTTGCAATAGATCAAAAAAAAGTGGTGAAGGGGCGCGAAGACCTTGGTAATCCTCTTATCATATTTGCAGGCCAACATGACATACAAGTTTGGTGTGGACGTGGTGGCTTTAAGTATACCAATTTAATCAAAGTGAATATTGAAGCAAACAAGGCATATCAAGTTGGCTATGAAATGACTCCAAATAAACAAGAAGGTTGTGTATTTTGGATAACTGATTTAACAACAAAAAAACCTATTACTGAATTAGTTACAGGTGTTGAAGTAGGTGAATATGCCGATCCAAACAAACTTCGACCATTAAAAAACTTTATTGAACCACGTCCTACAACGAGACAAACTTATCCAATCCCAATCCGTGTAATTAATAAAATGGGGCATAATTAACAATCTCTATTGATTTTCATTAAATAGGTAATAAGCATTCAATCTACAATCGTCAGTTTTTCTGCCTAGTACCAAAAAGCATATCTGCTATGAGATCTAATTGTTACTATTTAACAAATTTCCATCAACCACTTAACACTACGAGAAAAATCTACTTACTGCATGTACCCTTTGCTGCTAGTTTCAATTTCTGAATAGCTTTCTGACCTTCTGCATTATCAACCAATTTTAGACCTGCCCCAGCGACCACCAGACCAAGTCTCATATACTGTTTGATAAAATAATTCTCTCCACTCTTTGCTTGAAGTTTAAGATCATTGGGTGAAAATTCAGATTCAGTTGAAATGGTATACTCCTGATCGCCTGGAACTTCCTCATGAAAGAAAACATTTGGCGCCGTTTCACCAATGCAGTTACCATTGATTTTAATATCTTTCTTAAGTGCTGCACCTAATCCACCAGTACGGTAAATATATAACCCAGATTTTCCTTGGTCAGGTTGCTTAAATTGTTTAGCTGATGCTGTTAATTCCTGATTAGCAACAGGTACAGACGCACATCCTTTAAAAAGAAATGTTGTTGCAAATATAGCGAATAACGTTTTATTCATTTTTGTACTCTACTTAGTTAAAAAATCATAATTTGAATGCTTATTTAATTAAAGTGGTTCTGTATTTGGCATACATTCATAGGCTTTTTTAATTGTATCAAATGCATTCGTCGTAACTTTATGATCCCAATAGACTATTTTGAGCCAAGTAGCAGCATAACTATAAAGTCCCATACGCAGCCATGGCTCCTCCATATATCGACTGAGCATTTTTCCACCACACTCAGCAAGTTCTAAAGGAGTATATTTCGGTTCTAAATGATTTAGACATAATAAATATCCATATCCTCGAGGCGTTGATTTACGCTTAATAGAGAATTTTCAATTGGAATTCCTCTAAAAATTCATCTTCTATCACTTCAAAAGATTTGATTTTTGCAGCATTTGTATGCATAAGTGGGTGATTAACTTCAATTTCATCCAATCCATCTAATAATCTTAGTTTATTAATAACATGAATCTCTAAAGGTATTATTGTAAATGGGGCACTTACCAACTTTGGTGGAAATTTACGCTCGTCATTATCTATAAGCTCTTCACAATGTAAATCACAAATTTTCATAAGTGTTTGATCTAAATTTGGACCAGATTCATTCCAATGATCAATCAAAAATTTAAATTCACCCTTTATATCTAAATCAATCAAAGATAATTCTTTTGACCATTTTGAATAAGCCCATAATGAAAAATAATCATAACTATTTGGAAAATCTTGAATTACCCTCTGTTCTAAACAATATAAAACAGATTTAGCTAATTTTTTAGCTAAATTTAAATTCTCTGTTAATATTGCCCAAAATAATAATGCAGAAACTTCAGAATAATATTTCTTAAAACTATGTATTTCCATTCGGTCAAGTGAATTTTTCTTAAAATTGATTAAGGCTGATTCATTACATGCCTCTATATACATAAAAGCCAAATTTAAATCTTTCAGAGCATCAAAACTTAAACAATCATTTTCAATGACATTAAAAGCACATTGAGCATAAGTAGATCCCATAATGCGTATTAGCTCAGCAACAAATATACTATCTTCATCAAGTGCTTTTTTAGCCCGTAATTTATCTAATCGAAGTGACTCTTTTAAATCTTGAGTTGGATATGTCTTATATGCTTTTATATGTCGCTTAAGTTCATTTAATGCTTTCATTTTCTATCCCACGGAGAAACGCGAATTACTCCATTTTTTAAATCAATGCCTATTGCAGTGCCTGTTGTACTTTTCACACTATTAGTTTTTAGAAATTCTGCGTACATGGTTTTAGCTTGATCTCTAATTTTAAGATCAAGATTTGTATATCTACCTGTACCATTTGAAGCATTTGCTAATACATCTTTTAAAAAGAAATTCATATCATCTTGTCTTCCTTTAGTTAATGGTCCGATATTACCGACTGCCGAGGTTTTAACCTCCATATATGTATAATTTCCTTGAGGACTTTTAGCAATGATATCTATACCATTTCCTGCACGATTTTGTATGCTAATTACATCAGTATATCCGCTTCCTTTAACCATTTGAACTGCAATTATTTCACCAGTATCTCCAATTTTCTGCCTACTCCAGCTTTTTAAATTAGGATCATTTTTAGCTGATAATAATAATTTTGCTGACACTCTATCAGCAGCTTGCTCAGTTATAAATTTTTGAGCAGCTTGTGGTAAGGTTTGTAAATCTTTTGCGCTTATTGTTGTTTTAATTGGTGAATCTGCTGTTCTTTTTAAGCCAGACATTTCAGCTTTTGTTAAGCCCCTGCCTAATGTAATTGGTAAAATTAAACCTAAACCAGCATAGAATCGACTAACCTCTTCATTAGTTACAATAGTCTTCCCTGTAATAATTGAGTAAATAGCAGATGGATCACTAGTTAGTGGAAAAATATCTACAATAACTTGGGCAATCTGTTGTTTGTTGGTGGAGACCATGGTGTAGATAAATATGCTTGAACTTGTGGTAGTCTATTAATTTGAATAGCAATATCACTTTTCGTATTATTTAATAATGTATTCATTATGTTTAATTCAGAACTTGAGAACTTACCACTAGCAATGAGAGCTCTTAATTGATTATAACCAGCAACAGCTTGGTCTAAGTTTCCTGAACATAGTAATGAAAGGCAATTTTCAGCTAAACCTTGATTATAATTACTTTTTGCAATAGTGTAATTAATTGCATTAATGCATTCTCGCTCTGTATTACAACTTTTTAATTTTTGTGCTAAAACATCAACTTCTGTTTTAGAAAGGGCATTATTTGTCAAAGCTGTATTTGCAGAATTTGAAGCTACATTTACATCATACCCTACAATACCAGCCACGCTTCCAGCTAAAATTTTACCAACTGCAAGTACTTTTTCTTTTTCAGCATCAGTATAAACTCCGTTACCACTTGCAGCAGGCATCAACTCGGCTACAAACTCCCCTACACCAGCTCCAATTGCACTTGCCTCACATTCCTTAATTAATGCCCCTGCTACACAACCTGCAGCAACATGGGAAATTTTATGCAACATATATTAAGGCCTTTGTATAATTCATATCATCTAATTTATTAATTTTTTTCAAAAAACCCTTTACTTTTTTTAACTGGATCTATACGGATCATCATTAGTTTTTCCTTAGCTTTATCAACATAAGTAATTCCTTTAACTATAGTTCCTTTATCGTTTTCGGCATCTATAGCTTTATTTAATTCACTATTTTTATCTAATTTTATCAAAGCTCGTTCAATCTTCTTTTCAAACGGATATAAATTACAACCTGAGGTTTTTCGAATAGATTTATTCTCGACTAACAAGGAATCATTATATCTTAAGAATATTTAAAAGCTACTATATGTTAAACCCATTATGACTACTATATTCAGTCCCAGAGAAAATTTTGCCAATATCTAATAGATGAGTAGAAAAAAGTATTTTCTCTTTGACATTAGGACAAAAAACTGGCTATTTCAGTCTTATTGCCAAGTAGACAACTAGCTACACAATTCATAAGTTGAGTCAGATATGGTCACTAGTCTTTAAATTTATTTAGCATTCTACTTACAAGATTGCAGACACGTAAAATTAAAGATATTGAATACTTCTATCATATACATGTAATCCTGCTTAATTCAAGCTAGACACCACTTGATGCCTCACTAAACCAATAAATCATACATTGCATCATTTCTAACCATGAGTTAGGTTGATATTATTCAAATTCTAGTTATTAATAACATGAGAAACAACTAGAATTTTTAGAGTGTAGTCGCAAATTAATACCAACTTAGAAAGCTCTTAAAATTTCAAAAAATAAAGTAATTACTTCAGTAATTTTTATTTAAACTTGATAGATTGATACAATATTATTTATATCAAATGGGGCTATTAAGCTTGAAAAATCAGTTTTAAAAACATCAACTTCCCTTAGAATATGCTCATTTTTATCAATCATTAAAGTAATATTTACTAAAACTCCATCTTTATCAAGATAATCTATTTGTGACTGGCTTGAAATAAGGTTCACTTCAAGTAAATTATTAATTGGATAAATTATTTTCAAAGAGCCCATATCGCCATCATTTTCTTTACTAACAAAGCAAGTATCTAATGGCGAAAGTAATTTAATTGATACAGGAGAGACATCGATCAATTTATCAATAATATAAATCTCGTCTTTATTTAATCTTCTCATAACTATTTCCCGTGAATTCGTCCAACATTAATAACACCATCTGCACGTCTAAAAGCAGTATATTGTAGCCTTTGACCATTTACTATTACATTACCATTATAAACTTGACCTGCCTTAATATTTGAAATATTTGTATTAATATCTGATCTAACAGAATATTCAACAGTTTTTCTATTCAGACCTAGATTGTCTACATGTCTCCAAGTATGATGCTGTTGATTAGCATTTGTACCGAAAACCACCTCATCATCCTCAGGTGGTTGAGGACTGCCTGTACTACCTCCACTTGACGATGGCACTGGTTTAACCACTTTCTTATCGTCATTATTATTAGAGTTCGCCGCTACAGTAGCTGTAATAGATATACCTAATTGAGCAGCTCTACTTATGCACGCTGGATTTGTAGCACAAGCACGAATGGCTCCTAATGTTAGTCCAACTAGAGCTTCGCCAGCTGACGGTATTGCAGCTAAAAAAACAAAATTATTATTTAATGCATTACTAGCTGATGACATTGCAGTATTAGAATCATAACCAGTTACAACTGCAACAGCACCTGCTATACCCTTGGATACTTCAACAATCTGATTTTTATATGATATTGCATCATCAACATTTTCAAACACTTTAGGTTGTTTCAAGTACTCCGCTACAGCTTCGCTAACACCTGCCCCGATAGCTCCAGCTTCGCAACTTTGTCTAGTTGCCGCAGCGGCTGCACATCCTGCTGCCGCATGCGAAATTTTATGTAAAACGTATTCCACACTAAAACCTTCAGCTTCTAAGCTCTTTATATTTTGAGCCAATGTTCCTTGAATTGCAGTCATAGCGCCAGATAGAAGATAAGCTTCTAATGTTTCACTTAAACTTTTACCATTAACACCACTATCTATTGCTGCACCTATAGTTGAATTGACTAAGGCTTGGGCTGTATTTCCGACTATTCTTGTAATTATATCCTCTGATTGCCTTAATCCTTCCACTTTTTCCATAAACTGAAGTCCGCCTGCAGCGCTTAAAGCACCAGCAGAAACAACTGATACCGCTAAACTTTTTATATAATCACTATCTCCTAATTCCTTCAAAGCTTTTAAAGGATCACCTCCATTATTAATAAGACTTATGGTAGCTTGACTAGCCATTGAAGCAAAAGCAGCATTTGCCATCGCATTAGTAGTTGCAGTACTAGTATTTAATAAAGCGGCACCAGCACCACTCGAACCTGTTCCATATGTTGCCACTGTAATAACGATTACAATAATTGCCGCAGCGGCTGGTGTTAAGCCTTGACTCTTATAGTTCCAGTTTTCTTGAGCAAATTTTACAGCTTGCCAATTCACATCATTTCTTAGAGCAAAATTTTTTAAATATTCAGTCCCTTGTTCACTTATTAGTTTCTCTAAAGCATTTCTTAAATCATCTTGAACTGGTATTTGTACGATTAGTCCACCATCAGCTTTAAATACAGGTGGTGTAGAACCATTAAAACTTGGTAGTTTACCTGTTTCTGTGATTGAACCTTTGTCTTGCATCGACTGCCAGATCACGCTACTACTTTCTTTTGTTAAAGTATCAACGACTGTTGTGGATGCATTTTCTAAAGCGATTGTGCCTCCGGATTCAATATTTGCACCTTCTAAATAATTAAATACCGTTCCTTTTAACAGGGTATCAAAACCTGATTTAGTACCAATGTAATTTGCTTCAAGTACAGCTGGTAATTCAGAAATGATATTACGTGTATTTGTCGTCTTGGAATCATTAAGTTTAATTCCGATGAATGAACTTTTTTTACTAATGTCTAAGGTGTTCATTGAGACATCATCGATGGTCAGAAAATTAAGATCTCCACCAGCTTGGATATTTATTTTTCCGCCATTTGCGGTAAGTTGACTGGAATATAAATCAATACTTGTGCGGTCTTGACCAATCATTTCAGGAGTATTGATCTCCTGACTTTTGATATTAATATTTTTTGCATCAATATCAACAGACGTGCCACCACTTTGCTCAGCTGTTTCTACTGTAGTTGTGGTTTTCTTCTTACCATACCACTTTCTTTTCGTTTCAGTTGTTTTACTTTTATCATAAGCATTTTCAATGGCGACATCAAAAATGATATTCTTATAGGCTTCAATATTGACATCTCCATTATTCGATGTAATTCCAATACCTTGTAAAATAAGATTATCTGTTGAAGTTTTTCCTGTAGTTAGAATTTTAACTCCTTTATCACCATTAATTGTTGTTACTGTTACAGGACTTCTCCAATGATAATTTTCATCCGCAATTTGACCTATATCATAAGAATCTTGTAACCCATCTACAATTACACTCGCTTTTAACTTCCCTTGCTTTACACTCGTAGGAACTGTACTTTGATATTTTCCTTGGATTTCATGTTCCTCTCCAACTAAAGTACCTGCCGCCTCAATTCGTACGACTCCTGTTTGAGCATCGAAATTTGATCCGCTAATACTGATCCCTTTTGCCGAAGCAAGTGTAATATTTCCTTCACCTGAAATTAAGTTTGATCCTGAATGCTCATAACCATTTAAATTTTGGTTAAAAATATTTATTTCATTATCGATTTGATTTAAATCTTTATCTGTATATTTAAGGTTGAATAACCCTCTAAATAAAACTTCCATATCAAAATTGTTTTTCAGATTCTTAACATCCTCAAAATATGGATTGTAACTGATTCCATCAAAAGTTAGTTGCATCGGTGGAGAGAAATTAAGATCTGTTGGAACTTTGTTGATTGACACTAAGATAGGATAATTTTGTAGAAATGCATCATATCTGAGCTGAAAAATTCGCTTACGAGTTGCCATATCTGTAGGAGAACCTTCTACATGGCCAACATAGCCTGGCGTATAAGCAAGATGATATTTGTCCATTAGAATCATGAAGTCCTTAATAATTTGATTCGAATGCAGTTGTTCCAATAAAGAAGCAATATATGTTTTTTCTACATTTAAATTTTCAATTATTTTTTTAACATTTGTACTATTCGATTTGTTTGTGAAATTATTTCTCACCCCATCTACAACAACATCACCAGCTGTTGCAACAAGACTTATATCTTTTTTCGCTTTAAGTTCAGAACCTTGCAAAAGCACATTTTGCCCTGTTAAGGAAATTCCTCCAGTTTCTGTGCTTAATTTTACAACCTGTTCTGAACCATTTCCATCATTACCACTATAACCAATTAAAGCCAATGCGCCATTTTTAGAAACAAGATCAATATCACCTGTTGCATTTAATTTATGCACTCTCGGATCTAAAGTTAAGGTATTATTTGTCTGTATTGTTAAGCTACCATCTGTACTATTGAGCTTTGGATCATTTCTTAATAGATCATTACCCGTTGCATTAAGCTCTATAGATTGAGGTGTATTGAAAGATTCACCTGCTTCAATTAATACTGCTCCGCCAGTGGCTTTTAAATTTTGAGCATTTATATTTTTTTCAGCGGTTAAAGACAAAATTCCATTAGAATTAAGCTGAGACTGTGCTGACGTATAAGCAGGTACATCTGCAGCGCCTGCAGTGCTGTTAATGTAAATATTCTTTTTAGAATTTAAAGCTGTGTGAGCTCTACCTAGTGTAATCACCCCATCCAACGTCAGATCATCTTTTGCAAAAACCTCAATATTTTTATTTGCATTGAGGGTCGTATCAGTCAGAGTATTTTTAAGGTTAGAACTGACTAAAATATTACCTTGATTAGAATTTATATCTGTTGATAATGCTGTAACATTTCCATTACCAAACGAAGCAATATTTACTCCTTGAGCCCCTAATAATAGAGATCTGTCTAATCCAGCATTTGTAAGTGCTACATTTTTATCTGCCATCAATGACAGTTTTCCAGCATTTGATGTTGCTTTTAAACCATTAGCTGTCAAATTGCCTGCTAGAGCAGACACATTGATATTTCCATCAGCAGACAATATGGTTCCGGAGTTTAAATTTAAATCATTTTCAGATGCTGTTAAATTGATATCTAGAGTAGACTGCAACAGTCTATTTACGTTTAAACCACTACCACTCAGATTAATCCCACCATTGGTAATAAACTGACTGCCTGAAACATCCAACGTTCCATTACTGCGTAAATCTAATTTTCCTGTAAATGTAGGCAAAGTCGTCTCAGCATTTTGCCAAGTCAAATCCCCTTGAGCATTCACATTAAAATTCTTTGTTTTTGTTGTTTCCCCAGCTTTTTCTAACCCCAAATTACTGATTGAAACTGTACCAGCCCCATAAATATTCACATCCTTTTCAGCGTTTAAACTACTTGAGTTCAAACTAAAGTTTGAACCTGCATTGGTTGTTGCTAAATTTATGTTTCCTGAATTTGCAATAAGTGTACTGTTGAGTGACAACATATCACCAGCAGTCAAAGTCACATCCTTCAAGCTTAAAATGCTTTTCAGTCCTTCTGTTTTTAAATTTTGTTGAGCATTTAGAAAGATTGAACCATTCACTCCAAGATAAACATCATTGCCAATATTGATATTGCTGGCATCAATGTATAAATTCCCACCATCTGCAAGCTCGCCAAAGTTTTGAACATTAGTACTGTTCTGTAAGTTGACATCTCCCTTAGCACTCACAGAAATAATATTTTGGTTATCAGCACCATGCTTTTCCAAGCGGGCTTTATCCAGAGTGATGTTCTGACCAGATTCTAAGAATAAATTGCCATTGGTGATCATTGAGCCGCTACTGACGATATCAGCCCCATCACCAGTACTGATACTCAATAGACTATCCTGTGGATTGGTATTTTGTATTGCACCCGTGTTTTCAATTTTACCCGCACTGGTGATGACTAAACTTTGCGGTGATTGGATAATCCCAGCATTGCTCACCCCTAAACCTTTGTCTGTACCAATAATATAAATATTATTGGCATACATCCCACCGAGTGCTTTCACGTCTAGTGCAAATGTTGGGGTATAACTATTTTCTTGATTAGGTGTAATTGAACTCAAGTCATCGCTAATCGTATTTGAGCCCGTAACCACTTGTAAGGCTTGATTGGCATGAACTTGGGCATTGAATTCAACTGCTTTGGCATAAATATCGACATAATCAGCATTATTGTTATTACCGCCCAGCCCTAAGTTGTTTCCATTTGAGCCAACATTAATTTTTCCTTGATCAACTACAAACTGTTTAATACTTCCA
>WNDP01000169.1 GCA_009912575.1 Acinetobacter bereziniae | reverse complement strand
GTTGTATTAGTTCAGATCTGATCAGACATTGATCTTGAAAAAGAGAAAGTTACCCGTTTTGATAAAGGTGTCGAATCTTAATCAAACAAAGGTAACTTTCTTATGTTGCATACTAACAATCAAATCAATGCGTGACTGTGGAACAGAAGAAATTTAGTGGTGCACAAAAAATTGTTATCGTTATATTTTCTATTCTTTGGTTCTTCTATTTACTGGGGCTATTTATCCTCGCACTTTAGTTGCAATGGATCGAAATCCATTGCAACTCTCTCAGCTTAAACCAAAATGTCTCGTTTACCATTTGATCCTTGTTCGCTGACAATTCCCTGCTCTTGCATTTGATCAATAATACGTGCAGCGCGGTTATAACCTAAGCTAAACTTACGTTGTAACGACGATACTGACACCTTGCGTGTTTCCAATACAAAGGAAACACATTGGTCATAAAGTGCATCACGGTTTGGATCGCCATCACCGTCCTCAAAACCACGTGAGGTCGGCTCCTCATCGAATGGGGTAAGAATTTCATCGATATAATTTGGCTCACCACGTTCACGCCACGCATCACAAATACGGTTTACTTCATCATCGGAAATAAATGCACCATGCACACGTTCGGGATCAATTTTACCCGGCCCAAGGAACAGCATATCCCCGTGACCAAGTAAATCTTCTGCACCACCACCATCAAGAATGGTACGTGAGTCAATCTTACTGTTTACCCGTAATGCCACACGAGTCGGGATGTTGGCTTTAATTAAGCCCGTGATCACGTCAACAGATGGACGCTGCGTTGCTAAAAGTAAATGAATGCCCGCAGCACGAGACTTTTGTGCCAAACGTGTAATCATCTCTTCCGCCTTTTTACCCACCTGCATGATCATGTCTGCAAATTCATCTGCTACAATCACGATGGATGGTAAAGGTTGCAAACGTGGCGCACGCTCTTGTGTGGCAGAATCACTGGCTTTCCATGTTGGATCAATCAAATCCTCGCCATTGGCGATAGCTTCTTCAACTTTACGGTTATAATCCGCTAATTTACGAATCTTCAAGAACGACATTAGTTTATAACGACGTTCCATCTCATTCACACACCAGTTCAATGCACTTACAGCATCTTTCATGTCAGTCACAACTGGCGTTAATAAATGAGGGATATCATTATAATTTGCCAACTCTAATTGCTTAGGGTCAATCAAAATCAAACGCAATTGATCTGGCGTATATTTTAACAACATCGACAGAATCATCGAGTTAACCGCTACAGACTTACCAGAACCCGTTGTCCCTGCAACCAACATATGTGGTGCTTTGCCCAAGTCCGTAATTACTGGATTACCTGAAATATCTTTACCCATTGCCATTGAAAGCAAACCACTTGGATCTTTAAATACAGGGGTTTCCAACAACTCAATCAAACGCACCATTTCACGACTGCTATTAGGCACTTCGATTCCGATATAAGGTTTGCCCGGAATAACTTCAACAACACGAACCGAAGCCATAGACATTGAACGTGCTAGATCTCGTGAAATATTGGTCACTTTAGAGGCTTTTACACCCGGTGCCAAATCAAGTTCAAATCGAGTAACTACGGGCCCCGGCTGAGCTTCAATCACTTTTGCTTTGACATTAAACTCTTGTAGCTTGATTTCTAAAAGCTCAGATAAACGTGAAAGCTGTTCCGCAGTAAAATTGACTTTTTTATTTGGATCAACTTTATCTAACAACTCAAAACCCGGTAAGGTCGGTAGATCACGACGTTTTTGTGCAACTTGCATAGCACGTGACATCGGTCGACCAAAAGCGTCTGTAAGCGGTGCATCTAAGTCGAAGTCATCTTCGAGTTCTGCAAACTCAGTCTGCAATTCATCTTGAGGTTTACCCGCTGTTTCTTGCCATGCGTCTCTAAATGCATCTTTGTCGGAAGAAATCAGGGATTTTTCTTCCTCACTCACCAAAGTTGATGTGATCAAATTGGTTTGAATATTGGCACGCGTAAACGGCGAAGATTGAGCATAACTATTTGTTGTAGTTGGTCTGTTTGTCGCCGTTGTTGGCTCAGAAACAGCTTGTTCAGCCTGTGCAATATCTTGTGTTTCTGCAAATTGATCATCTGCCAGTGAGACAAGTTCATCTAATTCATTCGCCAAAGTTTGGGTCGCAACCACAGTCGGCGCAACCGCTCCTGCCGTATTGGCAAAATGAGCCGTATGTTGGATCGCATCTGGTGATTTAATTTCAGTCTGAGATGCACTGAGATTAAATGGTGTATGAATATCAGTTGCAGTTTGCCCATGAGGCACCACAGATAATAATTCATCAAAAACTTGATCATCATCCCAATACAGTGATGATTTTGCTTGCATTTGAACATGACCATTCAACTCAGACGCTTGTGAACGGGGTAAATGGTCTGAATATTTCTGCTCAGATTGATCTTCTGAAGCTTTGAGTAATGCATCAATATCACGATTATGGTCTTGATCTTGCCCTAATGCTTTCCAGACCTCACCAGAAGCAACCGTACGCTGACTATCTTGTTCTAAACGATGAGCTTTCTCTAATGTTCGTTCTAGCGTGGCGTCGTCAATATCATCTTGATCAAATTGAACATTTTTCTGAGCTTTATGTTCTTGTTCAATCATGTCATCAAACAAACGCTCTGCTGCTTGATTGTGCTTGCTATTTTTAACAATTAAATGTTCTTTCGGCTGCTGGTCTTGATCAGCCTCAGTGAATTCAGCTTGCGCTGTTATTGGTTCTGCTTTGTGATTATGTGCTTTGTTCTTTTGTGGTGTCGTCAGATCATAGGCTGACTCACTTTCGGGCACATTTTTATAAAATAAATCTTGTAAATGCGCAGGAGTTGCTTTCAACATGGACCATGTTTTATTCCATTGAATCCCAAAGGCCAAAGTAAATAACACAATCAGTAAAATTAAAATGAGCACGACTGCGCCATAGATGGTCATCAACTGAGATAAACTTTCACCAAGCTCATACCCAATAATTCCACCCGAAGCATTGGCTAAGGTGTCCGCAGGAACATTCCACAGCAAATACAATAAACTTGATGTCGCCAGCAAAATGAAAAATTGAGCAGCATAACGAAATGGACGGCTCACAAAACTTCTTGGCCACCACACTTGTACAGCTTCAATAAACAAAAATACAGGGATAAGTAGACTTGCCCAACCTAAAAAGCCAAACAACAAATCTGCAATCCAAGCACCTGCAACACCACTGGCATTTGAAACCTGTTGTGTATCACTGGAAATATGCATCCAACCTGGATCAAATGGCGTATATGTCACTGTTGCAAGGAACAGATATATCCCAAATGAAATCAAGAATATTGTTGTTAAAAAGCGCTGTGCATAAACATTTGACACCGCAGTCATATACGATCCTGTAACCAATTATTCAAATTACTCTTTTCTGAAGCTTTAAAGCTTTTCTTAAGAGAAGAAATTTTTATATTATGCACCTGTTCTTAAAAAAAAAGATGCACTATTATTTACTTGTGTTGTAAAGCATTGTTAGAAATTTAATGTTTTATTTGCATAAAAATGCTGAACAATCTTATTTCTTCTACCTATATAGCTCAATTCGATTTAGATGATCAATATTATCGACATTGAAGCCACACAACTTTGATTAAGTTTCACGTATAATTCAGGCAATTGCTATATTTTTTATAAAAAGGATGACTCATGAGCGCTCGTCACTCTCGGTTAATTATTCTCGGTTCTGGCCCTGCAGGTTATAGTGCAGCTGTTTATGCAGCTCGTGCCAATTTAAAACCGACACTGATTGCAGGTATGCAATTGGGTGGTCAATTAACCACAACAACAGATGTTGAAAACTGGCCGGGTGATGCGGAAGGTTTAACAGGTCCTGCATTGATGGAGCGTATGCAAGCACATGCTGAACGTTTCGGTACTGAAATACTGTATGACCACATCAATGAAGTAGATTTAAACGTGCGTCCATTCGTTCTCAAAGGCGATATGGAAGATTACACCTGCGATGCGTTAATCATTGCGACTGGTGCAACAGCACAATACTTAGGTTTGGAGTCAGAACAAGCCTATATGGGTCAAGGTGTAAGTGCATGTGCAACCTGTGATGGTTTCTTCTACAAGAACCAAAAAGTCATGGTGGTAGGTGGTGGTAATACTGCTGTCGAAGAAGCATTATATCTTTCTAACATTGCTTCACATGTGACGCTTGTTCACCGTCGTGACAAATTACGTTCTGAAAAAATTCTCCAAGATCATCTCAATGAGAAAGTCAAAGAAGGAAAAATTTCAATCGTCTGGAACCATCAAGTTGATGAAGTTCTCGGTGACAGCAACTCAGGTGTAACTTCTGTTCGCCTCAAATCAACACAAGATGACTCAACACAAGATGTTGATGTTTCAGGTATGTTTGTTGCGATTGGTCATAAACCGAATACCGCGATGTTTGAAGATCAACTTGAATTACGCAATGGCTATATCCAAGTACGTAGTGGTACAGCAGGTAATGCAACAGCAACATCTGTTGCAGGTGTATTTGCTGCAGGTGATGTTGCCGATGATGTTTATCGTCAAGCGATTACATCTGCTGGTTCAGGCTGTATGGCTGCACTTGATGCTGACCGTTACTTAGATGGTTTAGAATAAGTTCATTATTTTTGTAAAAAGAGACCGCCTAGATGGCGGTTTCTTTTTTTTTTGATTTATAAATAAACTCAATCAATAACTTTAAATGAACATCAATTATAGGAAAAAAGATGACAACAACGTGGACAGATGGATATCAGACGGAAGTAAATTATACCTATGGTTACTATAAAGACCTTAGTCCAAATTATCAGAAATTTTGTTTATTGCTCAATGGGGTAGATTGCCCACCTGCGAAAACTGATCATCGTCATTGTGAATTAGGTTTTGGACAAGGGGTCAGTCTCAATATCCATGCCACCTCAAGTTTTGGCTTATTTTTTGGAACTGACTTTAATCCTGCTCATGCTGCACATGCCAATGTCTTGGCAGAACAAACTCAAGTTCCACATCATTTTTATGATGCCAGTTTTGAAGAATTACTGAACAAAGATTTACCAATGTTTGATTCCATCAGCCTGCATGGGATTTGGAGTTGGATCAGTCATGAAAACCAACATATTATTTTACAGTTCATTCGTAAGTTTCTAAGCCCCAATGGGATTGTCTATATCAGTTATAACTGTTTAACGGGTTGGGCCGCCAATATGCCAATCCGAGAGTTATTTCATAGTCATTTTAAATTTAACAGCACCAGCACCAACCCACTGCAAAAAGTAAATGACTCACTTGAATTCAGTGAAGCCTTACTCACTCAAAATCCGTTATTTGCACAAAGAAATCCTAACGCACTCAATAAAGTTCAAGACCTCAAAAAACAAAATCCAAATTATTTGGTTCATGAATATCTCAATCAAGATTGGCAATGTTTTTCATTTCAACAAGTGGTACGAATCCTAGAAGAAATTAAACTAACCTATGCAGGTTCAACTGATTTAAATACCCATTTAGATAATATTAATTTTAGCGATCAGCATCAGCAGTTTTTAAATACCATTGAACATCCGATCTTTAAAGAACAGTGCAGAGATTATTTTGCCAATACTCAATTTAGAAAAGATCTTTTTATTCGCGGTAAAAACACCCTCAGCCCACTCGAAATTCAGCATCGTTTGAGAAATACTGCTTTTGTACTGTTGATTGCACCTGAAAAGCTCCCTACCACAATTTCTGGTTATTTAGGTGAGTTTGATTTACTCCAAGAGGTTTACCAACCTTTAGGCGCACATTTTAAAAAGTCTGGCTATCAACCACAAACCCTTGCTCAACTCGAACAAGTCATGCCTGATATTACCTATGCCAAACTGTTAAATGCACTGGTGATCTTATGTCACTTAGGTTTAGCTCAGCCATGTCAGCACGAATTATCTGACGAAACAACACAACAAGCACAAAAGTTAAATCACTACTTTCTCGAACAAGCCAGTTATCATACCAATTATCAAGTATTGGCATGCCCACTAACAGGGATTGGTATTCCAAGTGATCAGTTTACCCAACTTTTTCGTGCCCATTTTGTTGATGGTTTAAATTCTGCATCAGAGTTTGCTCAATATGTTTGGGATGTACTCACGCAATTAAGATGGTTGGTCCTAGATAAAGAAGGTCAACCAGTTTCTGATACTGAAACGAGCCTGAAAATTATTGAAGAAAAAGCACAGTTTTTTTTAGACAGCGATAAACTCAAAATTGCTCAACAATTGAAACTTTTTGCATAGCTTCTATTTAGACATCCCTACTGAAGATCAGCTAAGATAAAGCTGATCTTTTTTTATTGATGATATTCCGTGAACTCATTACCACCTTCACAATTTATTTTCCCAGATCCAATAGAAGCTGATCCAGATGAACAAGGTTTAATTTGTATTGGCGCAGATTTAGATCCATCAACACTCTACGAAGCCTATACGCATGGTTTGTTTCCGTGGTTTTCTGAAGGTGAGCCGATTTGCTGGTGGAGCCCTGAGCCAAGATGTATTATTCGTCCTCAAGACTATAAGCCCAGCAAATCACTGCTGCGCAACATGAAAAAGTTTAATTATAAAATTACCATCAATCATGCTTTTGAACAGGTCATTCGCTCTTGTTCACTGCCTCGCCAATATGCTGATGAAACATGGATTTCTGAAGACATTATCCAAGGTTATTGTCAGCTTTTTAAAGCTGGTTTTGCTTATAGTGTTGAGGTTTGGGATCAAGATAAAGTTGTTGGTGGGCTATATGGTGTCAATATTGGAAAGGGTTGCTTTGGTGAATCCATGTTCAGTACACAAACGGATGTCTCCAAAATGGCTTTTTATACCCTGATGCTTTTAGGACGAGAAAACAATTTAGCTTGGATTGACTGTCAACTGGTCAATGACCACTTAATCAGCTTAGGTGCTTGCACACTTTCTCGCCATGAATATCTTAAATCGTTACAAGATGTAATAAAACAGCCCCCTATAGATTGGAAAAGTTATCAAGAGCGTGTATTTTCAAGTAAAACAATAGCGAATTTTTCGCGCTTAATGGAATGAAAATAAAAGGAGGGGCTGATTTATGAATTCTTATCATCCTAAGTCCCTATTGAACGACTTACAGTACTATATTACACCGCCACATGATTGCAGTTATTTAGAAAATAAATCTGCACGCATGGTTTTTCTTGATCCTGTACATCGTATAGATGTGGTCACACTTTCAGAATTATCTCGTGTGGGTTTTAGACGCAGTGGTGATTTTGTTTATCGTCCTGAATGCCACCTATGTCGCCAATGTTTATCTTGCCGCGTTCCTGTTGCTGAATTTCAAATGAACAGTGCGCAAAAAAAAGCATGGAAACGTAATCAAGATCTTACGGTAAAAATTATTTCAACCCAAGATGCAACCCAAACACATTATCAGCTTTATGAACGTTATATTATTGAGCGTCATGCTGATGGTGATATGTTCCCGCCTAGCTATGACCAATTTGAAAAATTCTTGATTCATAGTTGCACCAATAGTTTCTTCCTTGAACTATGGAAAGATGATCAGTTAATCTGTGTATCCACTTGTGATCAACTGGATGATGGAGTATCCGCAGTTTATACATTCTTTGATCCAAGTGAGAGCAAACGCTCACTAGGCGTTTTTGCGATACTGAAACAAATCGAATATGTAAAATCTTTGAACTCGGATTATGTTTACTTAGGCTATTGGGTTCCACATGCTAATAAAATGAATTACAAATCACAATATGCCCCTTTTGAATTATTATTAGACGGACAATGGAGACGTATCAATCGGCATTTAGATGCCAAAGAGATTCAAGAGTTAGGGGATATGTTAATGACCACGCTTCCTTCTGAGTGGAACGAGCCGATTATTAAATAATCGGCTTGAGTTATTTTATTTAAATCTTTTTAGTTATTTAAGTTATTTTATTTAAATAACTTCGAAAAATCATCACTACATGCTTTAACCATAATGATGGCATGTTCACGACTACCCTCTTTATTGGGATAGTAATTTTTACGCAAATCAATCTGATGAAAGCCAGATTTTTCGTACAATGCGATTGCCGCTTGATTTGACTCACGAACTTCAAGAAAGATTTGTACAGGGTTATTTTTTAACAAAGCGATTGATTCTTCTAAAAGTCGATAACCTAATCCTTTGCCCTGCTGACTTGGATGAATGGCCATGAGCAATAAATTTGCTTCATCGAGCACAGGTTGCAAAATACAAAAGCCAACAACTTGATGGTTCTGTTCAATCACCGTGCTCACATAGCTCGTGATAGACTCCTCGAATTGACTTATTTTCCAAGGATGGCTTTGTACTTGATTTTCAATTTCAGCCACAGCATTTAAATCTGAAGCTTGCATTAAACGAATCATCTTCGTTCATTAACTCAATATAAAAAATGAATTATATGTAATTTATACAATTAGTCGAATAAAAAAGAGCAACAAATGTTGCTCTTAGATAATGTTCTCAATGAAACCTTAAAGCCCTAATTTCGCTTTCCATGTTTCAAGCAAGCTGACGGTATCTAGATCATTTGGATGAAATCCAGGTCTAAAGTAAGCCAACATCTCTTTGGTCATGCCTGTAATAATGCCTTTTGATGGGCTATAAGCATATTTATAAATAATACCGAGCTCTTTTAGATTAAGTTTTCCATCCTCTTTTAATAAACGCACCACAAAAGAGGATTGCGCCATAAAGATCAAAACCATTGAAACCACCAATGCAGTTGTTCTTAATCCATAAGCTTTGATGCCTTTACCAAAAACCGCTTCATACACATCAAAAGCGACAGCTTTATGTTCATTTTCTTCTACTGCATGCCAATACCACATATATGACATGGTTGGATCAGTCATGAGCTTCTGAATATGTCCATTCACCAACAATTGTGAAGCGATGGTTGCTGTGAAATGTTCTAGTGCTGTGGTTGCTGTTAAATCCACCATTTCTTGGGTCATACCAAATGGCTTAACTACTCGTGCAAACCATTTACGGGCACCTTGAATCAGTACACCTGTTTCACGCTCATATTTTTCAACATCATGTCCAAATCTTTTTGCAGAAGCATTAAAGTTTTCATGCTCTTTGGTATGCATGGCTTCTTGACCAATAAAAGCGCTGATTTCTTTTTGCAATGCTTCATTATCTTTAATCGCTGGGTGATAACGCACTGCACGTACGGAATCAATAAATAGCTTTTCACCATCTGGGAACAAAGCAGATAATGCAGTCATGAAATGGGTAATACCTGCGGAATTATCTGCCCAGTATTCAGGTACGTTGTCAAAATTAAAATCCATACGACGTACAGGGAACGTTGCACCAGCACGGTTTGAAATATTCACTTTTGCATTCATTGCAGTTACTCCTATTAAGTGAGCTGTCACTTAAATTCTTTATGTTTGTTTTTCTCTTTCCTTATATTACTTTTATATAATTTTTGGATAATTGCAGATTAGGTCACACAAATATCAGTTAAGGACAGCTTTGCGATGTAATTGTCCGACAATTTATAGGATTTGTTTTAGCCATAAAAAAAGCGCCTCATAGGAGCGCTTTTCTATACACAATCAGCGATTATGCAGTTACTTTAGCAACTACACCAGCACCAACTGTACGACCACCTTCACGGATCGCAAAACGTAGACCTGGGTCCATTGCGATTGGGTGGATTAATTCTACTGACATTTCAACGTTGTCGCCTGGCATTACCATTTCAACACCGTCTTGTAATTGGATTGCACCAGTTACGTCAGTTGTACGGAAGTAGAACTGTGGACGGTAACCGTTAAGGAACGGAGTATGACGACCACCTTCTTCTTTAGAAAGTACATATACTTCTGCGTCGA
>WNDP01000168.1 GCA_009912575.1 Acinetobacter bereziniae | reverse complement strand
CAGTCAGTTTAGATACCCCGAATGGTGTGCGTCGTATTAACGTCTCTTCAGCAATCAAGATGCTGGATGAGAGCATGCACCAACTCGAAGAAGGTTGTGATGTTTTCATCGCAACTGCTGCTGTTGCGGACTATCGTGTGGCTGAAGTTGCAGAGCATAAGATCAAGAAAGCAGGTGATGAACTCAATGTTTCTTTGGTTAAAAACCCTGATATTGTGGTGACGATTGCACAACAGTCAAAGCGTCCATTTATGGTGGGTTTTGCTGCTGAAACACGCAATGTTGAAGAGTATGCAGCAGGAAAACTGGTGGCGAAAAAACTGGATATGATCGCATGTAATGATGTTTCACGTGCAGATATTGGTTTTGCTTCAGATCAAAATGCAATGACGGTGTTTTTTGCTGACCAATATCAAATGGAAAAGCGAGATTTAGAAAAAGCATCTAAACAAGAAATTGCACAGCAATTGGTTGAAGCTATCCACGATGCATTGCATCACGAGATTGAACCCGTTTAGATTTTTCTTGAGCTATTTCTGAATATAAAAATGCAACGATTTCGTTGCATTTTTTATTTGCTATTTTTTGTGGTTTTCAACTATGTTTAATGTTGAAAATGGATAATAGCGGTACTTTCATATTCCGTTGATCACCCACAATAGCCACAGTTTTAAGGAAGATCACAATGATCAAAAAAACTTTAGCCACCGTAATGATGATGTCTGCTTTGAGTTTGAGCTCAATGACTTTTGCTGCAACTCTGCAACAAAACATGCAGGCATTGGGTAAAAACTACAAAGCCTTTAATCAAACCACGAATCCAGCAGAAGCCAATAAAGCGCTAGACAATATGCGTGCTGCTGCGACAGATGCAAAAAAAGTTAAACTTAAAGGTCGTGGTGATGCCAGTGCGCCAAGCTCAACGCAACTTTATGATCAATTGATTGCACAGATTGATAAAACACAAGCATTAGTCAAAGGTGGGCATTTAGATCACGCCAAAATGGAAGGCAAAAAAATTGCTGAAATTCGTGATCAAGGACATAAGATCTATCAATAGTCTTACTGCGGAAATATACATTTAGATGATTTATAAATAAGGTGAAAATAGTAAATCATATATTTATATACTTTCATTAAGGTGATCTATATGGTTATAAAGCTTGCAATACCACACTTTACAATTTACGTGTAGTGATAGCTAATCACTACAAAGAATCAGGTAAATTTATATAGATTGCGTATGAACGACTTGTTTTTTGAATAAAGTAATTTCGAAGAATAGATTGATCCATTTAAAAAGCCGCTAGTTTTAATGACTAACGGGTTTTTATTGTATGGTGATTTTTAAACGATATTGAATCATTAAACTGAGCATGATTCGGATTTGTTCATCACTTTATCTTTGTTAAGTTATAACGAGAAGATCAGGAGAAATGTGATGCAACAGCAAAATCATTTTGCACGTATTGCAAAAGCCATAAGCTATATTCAGCATAATTTTAAAGCACAGCCGAGTCTCGATGAAGTGGCGGCACATATCCATTTGAGTCCTGCTCATTTTCAACGCTTATTTACTGAATGGGCAGGGACGAGTCCTAAAAAATTCTTGCAATATATCAGTTTAGAACACGCCAAAACATTATTAAAGCAAGATCATTCAGTATTTGACGCAGCTTATGACACTGGGCTTTCCAGCACCAGTCGTTTACATGATTTATTTATACAAATAGAAGGGATGACGCCTGCTGAATATAAGCGTGGTGGTGAAAATTTAACGATCCATTATCAATATGTTGAAAGTCCATTTGGAACTGTTTTGGTGGCATCTACAGCGAAAGGCATTTGCTTGATGTCCTTTGTTGACAATGAACAAGAAAGCTTTGCTGCAATGCTTGAAAAATTTCCCAATGCTCAATTTCATCAACAAACAGATGTACTCCATGAGCATGCTTTGGCAATTTTCTCATCTGATTTTTCATCTGAGAAGCAGCCATTAGGACAAATTAAACTTCATTTAAAAGGAACTGATTTTCAACTTAAAGTCTGGGAAAGTTTACTTAAAATTCCGCTAGGACGACTAACCACCTATGGCGATTTAGCGGAACAGGTTGGTAATCCAAAAGCTTCTCGTGCAGTGGGTACAGCCGTGGGTCACAATCCTGTGGCTTTTCTGATTCCTTGCCATCGAGTCATTCAAGCTACAGGCGTACTCGGTGAATATCATTGGGGTAAAAGCCGAAAAATGGCAATGATTGGTTGGGAAGGTGTTCAAACACATGTCGACATTTAATATTCAACAGGCACAAGACCTGAGCGAGAAAATTAAGCATTTGGACTGGAGAGTAATTCATGCGCAACTCGATCAGCAGGGTTATTCACACATTGAGAGTTTTTTATCCGATGAGCTTTGTGAATTAATCAAAGCGCATTATCACCATGAAGATTTATATCGTAAAACCGTCAATATGCAACGTTATCGTTTTGGCGAGGGTGAATATAAATATTTCCGTCACCCCTTACCCAATTTATTGCAATTGCTGCGTACACAGTTTTACTCCTACCTCGCTCCGCTCGCCAATGCTTGGTTTGCGAATTTAAACATTGATCGGCAATATCCAGCATCACATGAAGCATTTTTACAGCAATGTCAGCAAGCGGGTCAAAACAAAGCGACAGTATTGATTTTGCATTATCAACAACATGGTTTTAATACCTTACATCAAGATCTCTATGGTGAGGTTTATTTCCCAATCCAAATGGTGATTTGTCTCAATCAAGCCAATGCTGATTTTAAGGGTGGTGAGTTGGTGCTGACAGAGCAAATTCCTCGAGCCCAGTCCAAAGCAATGGTGATCCAACCGAACAAAGGGGATGTTTTACTTTTGACCACGCACTTTAGACCCAAGAAAGGTACACATGGTTACTATCGGGTCAATATGAAACATGGCGTGAGTCAACTCACTGAAGGAGAGCGTTATAGTTTAGGTATTATTTTTCATGATGCAGTGAGTTAAAGCATGATTCAGCATAGTGAAATAGAGAGATTAGCGTTATATAGCAAACTTAAAAATGCTGAGATTTTATTTGCGGGCAACCAAAAACTAAGAATTTATGGACGTCTAAACTGTACATCAGGTAAACGGATGTTAAAAAAAAATCGGGTATTCTTTAGGAATGAAGCGGAAGCTTTGGCATTGCAATATCGACCATGTGGACACTGTATGAAATCAGCCTATTTGAAGTGGAAAAATGCAACAACTTGAATTTAAACCTGAGTCTAATCAAAACTTGCTTCCATATGATGGCGTGGTTCATTATTTTGGGGTCATTATGCAAGAGCCAGTGGCACATGCCTATTTTGAGCAACTGTTAAAGACGATTGAATGGAAAAATGATCAAGCGATTATTTTTGGCAAAAAGATCATCACCAAACGAAAAGTGGCATGGTATGGCGATCAGCCTTATGAATATACCTATTCCAACACATCAAAGTACGCTTTGCCGTGGACAACGCAATTACTGGAACTTAAACAGCAGATTGAACGGATCTCAGGTGAAACATTTAACTCTTGTCTACTTAACCTTTACCATACAGGTGAAGAGGGAATGGCTTGGCACAGTGATGGTGAAACAGATCTAAAAAAGAATGGTGCGATCGCATCTATAAGCTTTGGGGCAGTTCGAAAATTTGCCTTTAAGCATAAAAATAGCCAAGAAAAAGTTGAGATTTTTCTCGAAAATGGCAGTTTATTGATCATGAAAGATACCACACAAACCCATTGGTTGCATCGCTTGCCACCGAGCAAAAAAATATACACTGCTCGGATTAATTTGACCTTTAGAATGATTGTAGAGACGGATGTATAAAAAATTTTGTTATTATTTTTCATGCAGCAGAAACAGGATGCCACCAACGATAAAGCCGATAAAACAACCATAAAAAATAAAAGAATAGGGGATTAAATTCAGCAGAAATTGAGTTTGACTGAAGGGGTAAAAAGGGTACATGTCTGCATGCATCAAACCATCTAAAAGAATGTGACTAAAACTGCCTGTCAGTGCACTAAGGGTTGCTACTCGCCAAGTAATTTGCCAATTTTTTTGTTTGAGTAGACTACGCAAGACAAATTCACTCATCACTTTGCCTATGGGAATTGCGATTAAAGCAATCAATAAAGCACCGATTAAATGGTGGGTATAGAGATGTAAAGTTTTCCAGCCCAAAATCATGCCAAGTAAAGGTTCGATATCCATCAGGACTTGAACACCCGAAAAAAGGAGTAGGCTAAAGTGATGATTTCCGATTCCTTTACAAGTTGTACCTAAACCTAAATGTAAGGGGGTAATGGGCATAGATGATTTATCGCCGTATTTTGATTTTTAAAGTATAAAAAATGCCATGATTGGATTTTGTGAAATTTGAGTGAACTTTATTTTACTGATTCAGCAATAAAAAAGACCGCATAAAGCGGTCTTTTCAAACTTAAAATCTAAGAAATTAAGCTTGACCTTCAACAGCAGCAGTTTGAGCACGTTCCATATTTGCTTCAAACTCAGCATCAAAATTGATCGGTGTAAGAAGTAATTGTGGGAAGCTACCTTTAGTCACAAGGTCATTTACTGCTTCACGTAAGAATGGGAACAAAATGTTCGGGCAATACGCACCTAAGATGTATGGAAGACGATCTTCTTCGATACCATCAATCAAGAAAATTCCTGATTGTGTAACATCAACGATAAATGCTGTATCACCTGCATTATTCGCTTGAACAACCACTTTTAACGATACTTCGAAGTGTGTTGCATCAACTTTTTCAGCAGCAGAAGACAAGTTGATGTTTAATTCAGGTTGCCATTCTTTGGTGAAAACTTGAGCCCCAGGTACTTCAAAAGAAATGTCTTTTGTGTAAATACGTTCTAAAGCAAGTTGTGGTTGAGCTTGTTGTTCTTCACTCATTCTTTATTCCTTAAATTTTAAGAAGTGATTAATTAGGCAAGTAGTTCATCGAGCTTGCCTGCTTTTTCTAAAGCATAAAGCTGGTCAAAACCACCGATAAATTCATTATTAATAAAAATCTGTGGCACAGTACGATGTTTAGTTTGCTGGATAAGCTCAGTCTTAACTTCAGGTGCTTCTTGATCGAGGTTAATTTCGGTAAAAGCGATACCTTTACGCTCAAGTAGAGATTTTGCACGTACACAGTATGGGCAGAAAGTTGTTGAATAAACTTTTACTTTAGCAGACATGTTGAGCTCCTTAAGCCTATTTTTTAGCTTTGACTAATGGCAAGCCTTGGGCTTTCCAGTTACTAATACCACCATCTAGACGATAACTGTCTGCATGACCGACTTGTTGTAATGCACTACCTGCCACTTGACCTAAGTTACAGATAAATACTAAAGGGCGATCTGCAGTTTTCAATTCTTCAATATGACTGGCAATTTGGCTATATGGAATATTGCGGCTACCACTGACGTGACCTTCGCGAAAATCTTTCGCATCACGTAAATCAATCAGCATTGCATTTTTGGCTTTGACCAAAATACCAAGGGATTGTGGTGAAATTTTACGACCACTACGTTGTCCTTCAAAAATAAAGAACAAGACAATTAGTGCCCCTAAAATACCAAATAAGAAGGGGTGATTCCCCATAAACTCAAACCAACGTTCCACAAGTCACCTAATTACAATCAAAAATTGCGTCGAGTATAGCGTATATATATGGTGATCAAAATCACCGCTTCAAGGTTATCTCAGAAGAAATTTAATTTTTTTGTTGTGCATCAGTGATTTCTTCCATTAAGCGCAAATAACTTTCCAGACGTCTGGCTAGAATTTCACCATCATCAAGCGCTTTTTTAACCGCACATTGCTTTTCATGAGTGTGGGTGCAGTTACGATACTGACAATGTCCAGTTAAGTTGGAGATTTCAGGAAAGCCTGCATCAATTTTTTCTAAGCTTAGATGCCACAGACCAAACTCACGAATTCCCGGTGAGTCAATCAACGCACCGTTTTCACCAAAGCGAATTAAACGGGTTGATGTTGTCGTGTGTTGTCCAAGTGCGGAGTTTTCAGAAATGATGTTGGTTTTCTGCTCTGCATCGGGAACAATAACGTTAATCAATGTACTTTTGCCTACACCCGACTGCCCCACAAAAGCAACCGTTTCATTGTCCAAGCGTTGTTTTAATTCACTGATATCGCCCTCAGACTGCGTGATCAGCACTTCATAGCCTAAGTCTTGGTATTCTTTGATGAGAACTAAAATCGGGTCATTTTCTTTGAGTAAGTCGGATTTGTTCAAAACCAAGAGCACAGGAATATCAGCATCTGCATCTGCACAAGCCACCAAATAACGATCAATTAAGGTGGGGGCTGGTTCTGGTAAAGGCGCAAAAACAATCACGATCAAGCTGATATTGGCTGCCACAGGTTTGACTTTGTGATAACGGTCTGGGCGAGTTAATAGTGATGTTCTTGGGTGAATTGCCGTGATAATGCCTAAGCCAGTATTGGGGTCTGCCTGCCATTTAACTTTATCGCCTGTGACCAACAATTCGAGATTGGTACGGGTATGGCAACGCCAAACACTGCCGATTTCAATCGGTTTCCAAAAAGGTTCAGGTTCGCCTGCTTGAACAATAGGTTTTTGAGGATGTTGTGAGGGGGTAGAAAGGGCTTGTACTTCGAGTTGTCGTCCATAATGCTGAACAACCAGACCTTCTAGGTCGTTGGAAGTGTCGATTTCTTCTTGACGTGTTTTATGTTGTTTCTGAATGCGGCGTTGCTGCTGTTCAGTCAAACGACGTTTACGAATTAAAGCCATTCATGTCCTAAAAAAACCTTGAAAATGAGAAGGCAAAAATACCATGATGAGCGAATGAATTACAGCGCAGAAGTAAGAAATTTGCTACTATTCATTTTTTTATTGACCTAATAAGATTGCACTCTATGAGCAGTACACTGGATACCCGCTTAATTTGGATCGACCTTGAGATGACAGGTCTAGATACAGATAATGATAAGATCATTGAAATCGCAACCATTGTGACTGATGACCATTTAAACATTTTGGCGGAAGGCCCTGTACTTGCAGTGCATCAATCAGATCTTATTCTCAAAGCAATGGATGAGTGGAATACCAAGCAACATGGTCAGTCAGGTCTGATTGAACGTGTACGTCGTAGCAAACTCACTGTGCAAGATGCTGAACAGCAAACCTTAGCGTTTTTGAAGAAATGGGTGAGCCCTAAATCTTCACCGATGTGTGGTAATTCGATCTGCCAAGATCGTCGCTTTATGCATCGTTTAATGCCAGAGCTTGAGCAATTTTTCCACTATCGTAATTTGGATGTATCTTCAGTTAAAGAGTTGGCAAAACGCTGGAGACCAGAAATTATGAGTGGTCTTAAGAAAAATGCATCACATTTGGCGATGGATGATATTCGCGACTCAATCGCAGAATTAAAATACTACCGTCAGTATTTTTTTATAGAGAATAAAGACTAAGCCAGCTTAAGTGGGACGATCAGGCATGCTGTTCACCCACAAGTTCTTTGTTGCTCTTCTGTATTCAAAGAGCAACATCATCTGTAACATGTGAGGGGACAACTGGGCTTCATTGAAAGGCACTCAGTCTCATCATGGATTGGGCTTTTATCAGGTTTAAATCCATCTAGTCGTTTATTTATAACAAGTTTACTCATCATTTGAATTGTTGAATATAAATATATATCAGGTTGAAACAAGGAGGTTTTTTTGTCTCTTTTTTTACTATGAATTTTGAATTTTTAAGCTATACTGAGAGTGATGTCTTCTGACAACTCGTTACAAAAAAAGCAAGCAGTTCAAATTGTTTGCATAAAAAACGTTTTAATATCCTTTTATATTTGAATTATTACAAAGAGATTGACTATGCAAAGTAATAACCCAATTTTAACGCGTGCGGAAACGTATGCGGATTATGAACAGCCAATGACCATACAAGGCGCAATTCAAAAATCAGTTTTATTGACTGTCATTGCTGCGATATTAGGTGTTGGAATTTTCTTCTATAGCTTTAGCACCATGAATGTAGGGATTGCATATGCTGCTGCAATGGTTGGTGCAATTGGTGGTTTGATTCTCGGTTTAATTGCAACATTTAAACCCAACACAGCACGTGTTTTGGCGATTCCGTATGCATTCTTTGAAGGTGCATTTTTAGGCGGTATTTCAGTTATTTTCCAATTGAAGTTCCCAGGTATCCCTTTACAAGCGCTTTTGGCAACTTTTGTCACGACCTTGGTGATGTTTGGTTTATATAAATTCCAAATTATCCGTGCTACTGAAAAATTTAAATCGGTTGTGATTTCAGCGTCTATCGCCATTGGTTTAGTGTTTATAGTGCAATTCATCATGCGTTTGGCATTTGGCTCAAGCATTCCATTCTTATTTGAAAGTAATTTGTTAGGGATTGGTTTTGCTGCATTTGTTGCAGTGATTGCTTCACTTAACTTGATTCTTGACTTTGATTTGATTGAGTCTGCTGCTGCACAACGTGCGCCAAAATCATATGAATGGTTATGTGGTATCGCTTTATTGGCAACTTTGGTTTGGATGTACTATTCATTCCTACGTTTATTGAGCTTACTACAAGGTGATGATTAATCACTGCTGATACAGCAAAATAGATTTGATAAAGGCGCACTTTTTACAGTGCGCTTTTTTATATTTTTACTAAACTTTTAAAAAAAGATGCATTATGCAATTTAGTTCTGAGTCAAGACTTGGCATTATGCTTACAAAATTGATCAAGTGAGAATTTCATGGCACAAGGACTATTGGCAGGTAAACGCTTTTTAATCGCGGGTATTGCAAGTAAATTATCCATTGCATTTGGTATTGCTCAGGCATTACACCGTGAAGGCGCAGAACTCGCATTTACTTATCCAAATGATAAATTAAAAAAACGTGTAGATGAGTTTGCAGAACAATTTGGTTCAACGCTCGTTTTTCCTTGTGATGTTGCTGTAGATGCTGAAATTGACCATGCTTTTGCTGAACTGGCAAAACATTGGGATGGTTTGGATGGTGTTGTTCACTCTATCGGCTTTGCACCTGCGCATACGCTTGATGGTGATTTTACTGACGTAACTGATCGTGAAGGCTTTAAAATTGCACATGACATCAGTGCTTATAGCTTTGTGGCAATGGCACGTGCTGCGAAACCTTTATTGCTTGCTCGTCAAGGATGCTTACTGACGTTGACCTATCAAGGTTCTGAGTCGGTGATGCCAAACTACAACGTGATGGGTATGGCAAAAGCATCTTTAGAAGCGGGTGTACGTTACTTAGCTTCGAGTCTAGGTGCAGAAGGAATTCGTGTAAATGCGATTTCAGCAGGTCCGATCCGTACTTTAGCGGCATCAGGGATTAAGTCTTTCCGTAAGATGTTAGATGCCAATGAAAAAATTGCACCACTTAAACGCAATGTGACGATTGAAGATGTTGGCAATGCGGCATTGTTCTTATGTTCGCCTTGGGCAAATGGTATTACAGGGGAAATCCTGTATGTCGATGCTGGGTTCAATACTGTGGGTATGAGCCAATCCATGATGGATAGCGAATAAAGTCGAGTTTATTTAACTGACTGAATTTAAAAAACAAACCTCAATATTAAAACGTGAATATTGAGGTTTTTTTACAATTTATTAAAATTTAACCGATCAATAAACTAGGATTCAATCGTTTTTTTTGATTAAATATAGATAAATATTAATATTATTTTAAGTTTGATAAGAAAATGAATTTTGCCAATATATTTTCGGCTTTAGAACAACTTGGATTAACCGCTCAAAAAAGAGCTTTGCACATTCAGTTTAGCAATCCTGATTTGACTGCCCAAGTGTTCCTGCAACGCATTGAGGGACAACATGCCATCAATCAAGGCGTGTCTGTGGAACTAATCTGCCTTGCAA
>WNDP01000167.1 GCA_009912575.1 Acinetobacter bereziniae | reverse complement strand
AAGTCACCAACCAGAACGGTAAGAACTCAAAGTAATCATCTGTTTTTATCAATTTGCAGTGTATTGAAACTTGAACAATTAAAGCTTACTCATCAAATGAATCATTTTGCTTTGAAAGCGAAGCTTTATCTAAAATCGTTGAAAGCAGCCTATTCTGAAATTTCCTTTTTTAAAAAGGCTAGTGCGTAACATCAGTTACAAATAATAAAACAACCCATGTATACATTTAGCGCTATTTTCAAAATGAGGACAATGATCAAAGTTACCTATTTTTTATATAGTGAAATTCTTACATAATTATCAAAAAATATTGTTAAATCATTACTATATAACAAAATACATACCACCTCAGCATATAGAATCATTTTTCAGAAATTGCAAAAGCTGTTTATACTACGCAAGATTTTGATTTTTTATCTCCTCTTATGACCACACTCCCACAGGTTAAAGTTCAAGCCAGTGCGCTTGCGCTATTGCCACTTATTGTTTTTTTAGCCATTTTTTTAGGCAGTGGTATTTATCACAGCATCATTGGTACCGAGTTTGCTTTTTATCAAGTTAAGGCTCCAATCGCTGCATTACCTGCGATTATTTTAGCCGTCCTGATTTATAAGGGAAAAATGAATGCTGCCATAGACGAATTTTTAAATGGTGCAAGCCATCCAAATTTGATCTTGATGTTTATGATTTTTATGTTGGCTGGTGCATTTGCAAGTGTGACCAGTAGCATTGGGAGTGTGGATTCTACTGTTCAATTTGGTCTTTCAATTATCCCCCCAGAGTTTGTGCTTCCCATGTTGTTTGTAATTTCAGCCTTTATCGCAACAGCTATGGGAGAACATCTATGGGAACAATTGCGGCTTGTGCCCCAATTGCTTTTAGATTTTCACAAGCAACTGCAATTCAACCTATTTATGCCATAGGTGCGGTCGTCAGCGGTGCGATGTTCGGTGATAATTTATCCATGATTTCAGACACCACCATTGCAGCAACAAGAAGTTTAAATGTTGAATTACGTGATAAGTTTCGAGTGAATATATGGATTGCATTTCCCGCCGCAATTGTCACCATCATGATTTACTTTTTGACTAGCCATCAATCCCAAACCATTGAATACAAAAGCTATAATTTATGGCTGATTATGCCTTATCTGGCTGTTTTCTTTTTGGCTTTTACCCGTTTACATGTGCTTGCTGTGTTGACGATTGGTATTATCCTTTCTGTTTTCATTGGTCTGATTGCTCAACCCGATTTAAGTCTACTTCAATTAAACAACTCAATTTATAGTGGGTTTCTCGGGATGTTTGAGGTCGCACTACTTTCAATGTTTTTAGGTGGGCTTTCAGCCATCATGCAAAAGGAAGGAGGCTTAGAGTGGCTGATTCAACGTATCTATACGATGACCCGACGATTTAATATTGGACAGCAACGTGCAGGTGAAATTGGTATCAGCTTTTTGGTGGTTTTCTCGAATTTATTCGTTGCCAATAACACTGTGGCGATTATCTTATCTGGAGATATGGCAAGAGAAGTTGCCAAAGAATATAGCGTTGATCCCAAGCGAGCTGCAGCATTCATGGATATTTTTTTCATTTGTAATTCAAGGCATTATTCCATATGGTGCACAATTGTTGCTTGCCTGTTCAATTGCCAAACTTTCACCTGTAGAGTTGATTGGTTCAATTTATTATTGTTGGGTATTGGCAATATTTGCGATTTTGGCAATTATCTTTAGATTTCCAAAATTAAAGCTCAAGTAAAAACCACAAATAATAGTGGTCTAAAAAATAAAATGATCAATATTCGTTAGACATTCTAAAAGTGTATCTAACTTACTTTTTAGATAGCTTCGTTATGACTTTAATTGCTGTTTTTTCTCAAGCAGTGTCTGTCCACTAAATGCTTTATAGGCACGAGCCAAAGCGGACTGATCTGAATAACCTAGACGCATGGCAATTTCTGAAAGATGTGTATCACTCCCAAGTAAGAACTCACATCGCTTCATACGTTCAATCTCAACAATTTTTTTAAAAGAAGTATCCAAATCACTAAGTTGCCGTTGTAAAGTGCGAGTCGATATATGCAGTTCTTGAGCGATTTCTTCTATTTTCGGTGCTTGTTCTTTAAGTTTTAAGTACTCTGCAACAATAAGATGCAATTGCTGAGCAATGGTTTTATAGCGTGGTTTCGCTGCGATAGCTTCTTCTGCTTGCTTGACCAAGAGTTGCATCAAAGAAGGGTCTGCCTGTTGGATTTTAAGCTCCAACCCTTCCATCAGCAGCACGAAACTATACTGTGGCTGATTAAAAAGTACTTCACAAGCATAGAACTTTTGATAATGATAGAGTGCCATTTGCGGTGCATGTGCAAAATAAACAGCATGCAAAGGAAATTGATTGGGTGGCACAATTTTCCGTGCCAAATGCATCATCAGTGCATTGGTGAACTCATTAATTAAAATATATTTATCATGATGAAATGGCCAAACTAAGTGAACATAAGGGCTCTTTTGTTGCATTTGCATTGGAATAACTTCATCACCATCTATCACCAGACGGCTAAAGCGCATAACATTTTGTAAAGCTTCGGCGACAGTCGTACTTCGAGATGCCATATAGCCTAAAACACCAAAATGCTCAGGTCTCACATATTCTGCCATTTCAAACACAATTTGTGGACAATCTAAAGCCTGTTTAGTTTTTTCAATCAATTGCTGAAAGAAAGAATATGAAGATTGTGTATCAATGGGCAAGGCCAAAATTCCCAGCAAATGCTTCTTTTCGTCTACCTGTAAAAAATCGAGTGTCGCAATATCAACGCCTCGCTCAGACAAATACATTTGCCAGAGGTGAAAATAACCATTCGGGATCTGTAATTCTTGCATATCCTTGCACCCTCTTTCATTATTCATATTATCAAATTTGACATTACAAATTTTCATTTTGTCGTAAAATGTATAAAAATGGCAATAACTGTCAAAACAAAGTTGCAAAATCCCGACATACTGAAATCATCGAAAGCAATGCTAGTAAAATAAAATGAATGCATTAGTCACATATCAAGTGGATCCCGTTGTTCGGAGCAAACTCGACTTCAAACTTGAGGATGTTCCTCGTTTCTGGTTTGGTGGTGATCCTTTCCGTACCCGTTTATTTGACGCATTGAGCCTAACCTTCCCTGATGGGGAACGTTACTTCATCGAAAGTGTTCGTCTCTTTCGTAATAAAATCACCGATCCAGACTTACAACAACGGGTTGCTGACTTTATTCGTCAAGAGGCTCAACATGGTATGGCACATGACAAAATGAACCAAGTCATGAAAGATCAAGGTATGCCTGTTGACCAGTTTATTCAGCTATTACATAAAATTTTTAAATTTGAACTGAGTCAACGCTCACCGCAGTACAACATTGCCATGACCGCTGCGGCTGAACACTTGACTGCGCTCATGGCAGAAACCTTCTATCGTCATAAGGAAACATTATCGGAAGCACACCCTTATGTTCGTGCGTTGTTAGCATGGCACTCTATTGAGGAAATGGAACATCGAGATGTGGCCTTTGATGTCATGCAACAAGTTGGAGAAGTTCCAGATTATTTACGTCGTTTCGCTTTGGCTTTTACCACAATCATGATGTTCAATTTTACGCTGTACCGAGCCAATATCATGTTAAAACATGATGGTTTCAGTCGCATAGAACGAATCAAAATGGCAGCTCAAGGATTACCGTGGTTCTTTGGCAAACAAGGTATTCTTTCTGCGATGAAAAATGAATATTTGGACTGGTTTAAAAAAGATTTTCATCCGAACCAACACCCTGTGATTCGCCAATATCAAGTCTGGGTAGATACGATGGATGCCACCAATGACCCAATTCAAGCGGGTGAAGCTTTTTGGCAAGCAGGTCTATAGGTCTGCTTATGCTACGCCTTTGTTGCTGGGTAAATGTGAGAATAAGATAATGAATGCATATGTGAAACATCAAGTTGATCCTGTAGTCCGAACGAATCTAGATTTTAGATTGAATGAAGTTCCACATTTTTGGTTCGGCAATGACCCTTTTCGAACACGTATGTTTGATGCGCTTAGCTTGACTTTTCCTGTGGGTGAGCGCTATTTCATCCAGAGTGTACGCGCACTTCGAGATAAAATTACTGATCCTGATTTACAACAGCGAGTGGCTGATTTTATTAAACAAGAAGCGCAACATGGCCTAGCTCATGACAAGATGAACCAAGAAATGCAGCATCAAGGTATGCCTGTAGATCAGTTTGTTCAATTTATGGGTGAGCATTTTGAATACATCCTCAAACATCGCTCGAAACAATACAACATTGCCATGACAGCCGCAGCAGAACACCTCACTGCACTCATGGCAGAAACCTTCTACAGTAAAAAAGAAACCTTAGAGGATGTACATCCTTTTGTACGTGCGCTCTTTGCTTGGCACTCGATTGAAGAGATGGAACATCGTGATGGTTTCACTCGCTTACAACGTGCCCAATTTGCACTCAAAGGTATCCCTTGGTTCTTTGGTAAAGCTGGAAAATTATCTGCTATGCGTAAGCAGTACTTAGATTGGTTCAAAGCTGATTTTCACCCTAGCCAGCACCCTGTGATTCGACAATATCAAGTCTGGGTTGACACCTTGGCTGAAACCGATGATCCCATCCAAGCAGGTGAAGCTTTTTGGCAAGTAGCACAATAAGACCTTAACACTTTTGAACTGAATACTTTGTCTGATCAATTTCATTTTCGGCAACATAAGACTTTCATCCAAACCCATCTTATGTTGCTTTTTTTTATAGTTAATGCTAAAGCAAATATTTTAAATACAACACTGAGTGTCTTACCACTTCGCATAATGTTGTTCGAGCAAACCATATTCTTGATTAAGCTGAATAATTTCACCTGTTTGTTTCTGATTCAATACTGCCACTGATTCGTGATTGCCATTGGCTAAACTGACTCCCCACCAAGCGTAAGTTTAGGTTTTCAAATCGCCGCCATCCCGTTTCCACCTTTAGATTTAACTTTTGATCCAAAGAGCGTATCGACCATACATCAGTATCTATTTTTTCAAACAATACATCCGCAACAGCATAGAGTACACCGTTGACCCAAAGGCAGTTTTCATTACCAAAACTTTCATTTACACCAAATGCAAGGTTTAAACCAATACGTTTATCTTGCTGATCCCAAAAATTACAAGAGAGCCAAAACCAAGCTGTTTCAGGTCTTAAAAAGCCACAGGTATCATCTAAAGAAGCCAGTGATTGATCATTGAAATGAATCAATTCTTTACGCTTATCGACAAAAAAGCCCTCTACCGCCAATGTCGTTTTCTTTTGAGTATAGGTCCAACCATTGATGCCGTTGGGACTACATAAACTTAAAGGCTCTGTCCCCGCACAAAATATTCGTGCTTTTAACTGTTCTTCACCATGGCGTGTTACTCGAATATAACGAACACCATTGGCATGTTGCATTTCAAACTCAAAAGGTGACTTACTAAAATGGCTTTGGCTATACAGTGGCTGTTCATCAAGTACTGTGCCACGGCCTAAAATAGTATTGGCGTTCCATTCTAAAACTTCATGGTTTGTATGATCATAAATATAAATAAAACCATGCCCTGCCCAACCAATATCGGCAATAGCAATACCAATTGAGTATTGCTCATGTTGAATTCCACAAAATTTAAACTTTTTATATTTGAGTTGCTTACGCCAACCAGTTAAGACTTTCCCATAAGGTGTTTTATAAACATACTGATGAATATTAATTTTACTGGGTACTTCTTTAAAACGCCCATAGCGTGGCTGACCATTGCTTTGTATTAAATCCATGTGAATTCCCAATCCTTTTATAAGGGAAATATTAGACTTTAGTCGATCTTTCGATTATTACTATTTTTTCGAATATAGCAACTTTATCTCATCTCAAACCCTAAGATGTTAAGCGACATTATACAGAAGATGCATACTATAAAAGTATAGAATTTAAGCAAAATCAAATCATAAAAAAATAGGGCCATTGCCCTATTTTTTAATCACATCAAGCGATCAGGTAATTTTTCCATGCGGAATCTGATCAATTAATTTTTGTGGTGCTTTAAAACGCTCACCATACTTTGCTTCTAGCGCGTTTGCGCGTGCTAATGCTTTTTCTAAACCATATTGATTCAAGAATTGAATCGCTCCACCTGTCCACGGCGCAAAACCGATTCCAAAAATAGAACCAATATTGGCATCAATTACAGATTCCAAAACATTCTCTTCATAGCAACGTAGAGTATCCAATGCCTGAACAAACAGGAAGCGATCAATCATTTCTTGCTCAGAAATATCAACATCTTTCTTCCAGTGGCTTAAACCCTCCCACAGATGTTTTTTACCGCCCTCAGGATATTCATAAAAACCTGCGCCCGCTGCTTTACCCTTACGCTCAAAGGTATGGATCATGGTTTCAATCACATCATCTGCACCCGAAAGTGGTAAATCTTTACCTTCGGCTTGCAATGCTTTACGGGTTTCTTTCGCCACATGTTCAGAAAGTGTTAATGCAACTTCATCTTGAATCGCAAGTGGACCGACTGGCATACCTGCTTTCAATGCAGCCATTTCAATGCGTGCTGGATGGACACCTTCATGCAATAGTCGTAAACCCTCTTGTACAAATGTACCAAAGACACGACTGGTAAAGAAACCACGGCTATCATTGACAACAATAGGCGTTTTAGCGATTTGCTGCACATAGTCATAGGCTTTTGCTAAGGTTTCAGCAGAAGTATTTTTACCTTTGATGATTTCCACCAATTGCATTTTGTCGACTGGGCTAAAGAAATGCAGACCGATAAAATGAGTATCATCCTTAGAAGCTTTGGCCAAACCCGTAATCGGTAATGTGGAAGTATTTGAAGCCATCACACCACCGTCAACCAAGAACTGTTCAGCTTCTTGCGTTACTTTGGCTTTTAAATCTTGATTTTCAAAAACAGCTTCGATAATCAAATCACAGCCTTTTAAATCTTCTGCAGAAGCGGTTGCAGTAATCAAACTTAAAACTTGATCACGTTTTTCAGCCGTCATACGACCCTGTGAGACACGCTTGTCCAAAAGTTTTTGGCTATATGCTTTACCTTTTTCAGCATTTTCAACAGATACATCTTTCAGAACAACTTGTATTCCTTTGATCGCTGTTGAATAGGCAATGCCTGCACCCATCATGCCTGCACCTAATACACCAACTTTGGTCGCCTGCCATTTTGCGATATCTTTAGGGCGACTTGCACCAGCTTTGATTGCATTTAAACCATGCCAGAATGTGCCGATCATATTTTTCGCCACTTGCCCTGTTGCAAGGTAAGTGAAATAACGATTTTCAATGCGGAAAGCCGTATCTACATCAACTTGTGCCCCTTCTACTGCAGCAGCCATGATTGCTTCTGGTGCAGGGTAGCATCCCTTAGTTTTGTCTCTTAACATTGCAGGTGCAATAGCAAGAATTTGGGCAACAGCCGGTGTTTTTGGATCTCTACCAGGAATCTTATAGCCTTTTACATCATAAGGCTGTTGTGATTTCGGATTTGCCTTAATCCAAGCAATGGCTTTGTCGTGCATGTCTTGCTCATTCTCAGCAAGCTCATTGACTAAACCGAGAGATTTCGCTTTATCAACCCCAAATTGCTTACCTTCCATCAGGAATGGAAAGGCATTTTGCAATCCAAGTAGTCGTACCATACGCACAACACCACCACCGCCAGGTAATAAGCCAAGCGTCACCTCAGGTAGACCTAATTTGATTTTAGGATCGTTTAGAGCAATACGATAATGGCAACTTAACGCAATTTCCCAACCACCACCTAACGCAGTTCCGTTAATCGCAGCAACGACAGGTACTCCCAAAGTATCAATTGCACGTAGATCATCTTTGAGTTTTGCAGTCATGTTAAAGAATTCAGTAGCATGCTCTGGTGTTGCTTCAATGAGTTCATCCAGATCACCGCCAGCAAAGAATGTCTTTTTTGCAGAACGATAAATTACACCTTTGAGCTCAGTTTCAGATTTAAGTTTTGAAACAACATTTTCTAAAGCCACACGAAAATCAGCGTTCATGGTGTTGGCAGATTGGTTTGGAGAATCCATTGTTAGAATGACAATACCATCTGCATTTTTTTCATATTGAATTGCGCTCATTGTTCTTCTCCTTAAACCAACTCAATAATGGTCGCAATACCCATCCCACCACCCACACACAAGGTTGCTAAGCCACGCTTTTTCCCTTGACGCTCTAACTCATCCAACAATGTGCCCAAAATCATTGCGCCTGTTGCACCCAATGGATGACCCATGGCAATTGCACCGCCATTGACATTAACTTTTTCAGCAGGAACGTTAAGTTCAGACATAAAACGCATCACAACCGATGCAAAAGCTTCATTCACTTCAAATAGATCAATATCATCAATTGTCAGACCTGCTTTTGCCAAAGCCTTACGCGCAGCAGGTGCTGGACCAGTGAGCATAATGGTAGGATCTGTTCCAACTAAAGCAGTCGCCAACACCTTGGCACGAGGTTTTAAACCTTGTTCTTTTACTGCTTTTTCAGATGCCAATAACACCACAGCCGCACCATCTACAATTCCTGATGAATTTCCAGCATGGTGTACATGGTTAATTTTCTCTGCTTCTGGGTATTGCTGTAAAGCAATCGCATCAAAGCCCATGCTCCCCATCATTTCAAAACTTGGATTCAGCTTTGCCAAGCCTTCCGCTGTAGTGAGCGGCTTAATAAATTCATCTTTTTCAAGAATCGTTACCCCTGCTTTATCTTTTACAGCGACAACAGAGTGATCAAAATAACCTGCTGCTTGTGCAGCCGCAGCCTTACGTTGTGAATTTGCTGCAAACTCATCGACATCCGAACGGCTATAACCATCTAGTGTTGCAATTAAATCAGCACCAATCCCTTGAGGAACAAAATGTGATTTTAAATTGGTCTCAGGATCAAGCGCCCAAGGCCCACCATCTGAGCCCATTGGAATACGAGACATCGACTCTACGCCACCAGCAACCACAACATCTTCCCAACCTGAGCTGACTTTTTGAGCGGCCATATTCACAGCTTCCAAACCTGATGCACAGAAACGGTTGATTTGTACACCTGCAACATCATTGTCCCAACCTGCTGCAATCGCAGCAGTTTTTGCAATATCACCACCTTGATCTGCAATTGGCGTCACACAACCCAAGACAATATCGTCAACTTTGGAGGTATCAAGTTGATGGCGATCTTGCAGTTCATTGAGTAAAGTTGTTAATAAAGTAATTGGTTTCACTTCATAGAGTGAACCATCTTTTTTTCCTTTTCCGCGTGGTGTGCGAATGGCATCAATGATGTAGGCCTCGCTCATAGCTGTTCCTTCTTATGACTTCTAGATTGTTATGTGCTTCGAGTGTACTTTATAAAGTCGATAGTTCAATGACGAGAACGGAACAGTCGCTTGATATTTTTTGTCAATTGAAAAAAAGCTACAATTTAAAGAGATTTGAATGCCCGTATCTCAGTATCAAACATTGCTCATTGCATACTAAAACTCATATAGGCATTAAAATCGTGTTGCTAAACAAAATCCATATCGAGAATATCACTGAATTTTCTTTTTCCTGTCTGGGCTAAATCAGTTTCATTTATTGGATAGCTGATGGGTTGATCTTCACTTAAATCTGAATGTAATGTCCCAATTTTTAAGTAGTCTATTTCCGCAAATTGAGGAAATTCATGTTCAACCGCTTCTAATCGTTGAATACATGCAATCGCTTCAGCATGTGTGAGCGTAATTTGTACTAGCTCAAACCATCTGACAGTTACCCATTTTTTAGTGTGCCTGTCAGGTTAAATTTGAGCTAAATTCTTCTCAGCCCAAATTCGCTTCCCATCAAGTACTGTTTCCAGTGGTGTGCGACCACAGCACATTTTTCCCTG
>WNDP01000166.1 GCA_009912575.1 Acinetobacter bereziniae | reverse complement strand
ACATTTAATTAATTTTAATAATACTCTATTATAAACATTGAAAAAGAAAATAAACATTTTCGAAAGCTTGTATAATATAAAAAAGAGTTTTATTTATTAAAAAAATTTTTGACGGTACTATATATATATATATAATTCTTTTTTCCTGACGGTTTATTTAATTATTTTCAAAATTACTGGGAGTACCGTCAAAAATTTTTTTTTAATAAATAAAGCTCTTTTTTATTTTATCCAAGCTTTCGAAAATGTGCAATCAAATAAATAAAAAATATTAGATTATTAGATAGTAAAATAAGTTGGGTAGGCCCCGCCTACCTTGCCTACCCGGAAGAACTGCCACTGCTCCGAGCACTTGAAAAGACTTTTTTGTATTTGAATTGTACGAAATGAATGATTTTTGGCGTAAACAGGTAGTACAGGAGCGTATTTTTTTAAGATGCAATTATTAAAAACCAATGGTATTTCAGTGACCCCATTGCTCCTTGTATTACATACGTTTATTATTCAATTGGCTTCTCAACTCTACCAATTTCTTATTCATTCATAACGATATGATTATGATAATTACATAATTCATGTCGCTGACGATATGCGACGAAATTGACCGACCTCTTCTTCTATGCGGTTATAGGATTTTCGCCGCTGAAAATGAGCACAACGGATCACAGCGAATATCAAGCGAACGCATACAGTTCGTTGGCAACTCGCGCACATTGACGACGATTGAACGGCGGTCCGTCACTCGGTAATCGGTTGGTCTTCCCGTAGGATGATCAGTGCTAGTGCCTTACAATTATAGACCCTAATGATTAAAGTCGCTGGTGCTAGTGCCTCCCTGACTCCAATCATGATAATTTTAGCGACGACGACGTCTTATCGGATCTGTTGTCGAAAAAGCGACTATTTTTAATTTATGGTACTTTTGTTTTGTTTTTGTGGTGGGCTCTTATCAAAACCACGCGCTGGATTAGAAATCTTTAATGTTGTTTGCAAATTCAATGCCAAATTTTTAATTTCATGGATAAATAATTAAATGCCATGGTCAATAACAATTTATTTGCAGAGGAAAACAATTAATTATCATTTCTTCCAAAGGGTAAATTTACAGATTTTTTTGTATTGTATGATGTATGAATCATACTCTTACCCTTTGTATGTATCATGAAGGGCTTGTAATTATCATATATGTATAGGGCACTAAAAAGAAACTCTTTATAATGACTAATCATTATAAGTTGTTCGAACGCAATTTTTAATTATGTTCTTTGCAACGTAACATATTTTTTCTTGTTTTGCGTTTTAGTTCTATAACATTATTGTGCTCTATATGATTTACTTTATCCATTTTTTACCTGCTCCCCTTTTGTTTAAATTTTTTTTATAACATTTTTTGGTATTTACTCTTATCAATGGAATAATATTTGATTTATTATAAATGTATTATATTAAAGTGTAAACAAACAACGTGAGTGAAATTAAATTCAATGTTTATTCATTAATACGGGGCTAACATAAGCCGGCCAAAAATAAAACTCGAGCAATTGTTGAGAATGATAGGCTTTCACGACTAGAAGTCAATATAAAGTTAAAGTCATTCCTGCTTTGGAAGGTGATTTTATCAAAATGTAATCAGTTTGAAGGACCCATTTAACAAATTGAGACAAATTTATTGAATGGGTTTTTCAAAAGTTGAATTCGATACCTTCACACTTTGTTGTCAAAAGGTTTTTTTAGGAAAGGCTTATATTCGGGAGACAGATCGTTATATTAAACCGTTTCGGAACATAAACGCTGTATAAATTTGAGTCTTTAGCGGAATAGCATTTGGATTCTGGACACAAGATTTGTCTTAAAAAGTCAAGTTTAATCTGTAAATTTTATTTCTTCTGTGACAGAAAGATCCCGGAAGCTATAAAGATCGTAAAACATCCAAATAACTTTAATAGGGATTTGGGTTATTAGTTTCCAATACTTGTAAGAAGTTGTTAACATAATTTTCTCTTCTATTTCGGACACCTCTTTTGCTGCTTTAACTTTAACTGCTTCTATTTCTCTAATACGCTTTTTCTATTTTTTTGTGTACTTATTCTCTAAGCTTTTCTACTTTGTTCTTACAATTTTCTATATTTTTTCCACCTCATATAAGCCTTAGCAGCAGCGAACTTGAGTCAGAATAAGTTTCGTTTCTAGCCTGGTTTACACGTCGTGTTACCATGGTTATTCTCACTTTTAATTATAAACAAAAATAAAGTGAAGGAATTGATAAGATATAATTCTAGCTGTAGTTTATAATACGGCCTTATCGCTTGTTTAGTTTTATTTATTCAATATCAAGCTTGCATGAAATAGGTGTTGACAATGATAATGATGTTCTTTAATTAAATTCATTCATCACAGTCCTATCAATTTATCACTGCTTATATTCTTTAAAGCCAATGTTTTAGACTGGTTCAAATCCCACACAGACAGTTTTTTCTTAGTAATCTGGAAGTACATAATTTCACAATATAAAGAGAATTAACAGAAAAAAATTGGTTGGTTGTCTGTAATGTCGGTTTACGAACGATATTTATTTCACGTGATAACTCCGTAAGGAAAACATTGTTGAAAAATGTTAAAGTTTTACAATGCTGCAAAGGTAAGTTGGTCTGTGCGGTAAGAGAAACCTTCTACGTATATATGGCTTAAATTTTGCTGTCACTTTGTATGTTCCTAACTGATAGACTTTGTATGTAATAAAATAATTTATTATTTATTATGTTTCTATGTTGTTTTTTTAACTAGTTGTAAATTTTATTTCAATTAAATTAATTAAAAATTAGAAAGAAAAATGACTTTGTTTCTATAACTGTTGCCTTTAAAAAACAATATTAAGTTTTTACTTACTGATACATTTTGAATAAACCGAAGTTTTCAACTTTCTTAATTTGTTTTCTTATTTTGTTTTATATTGTTTATTAAATTATTCTAAATTATTATACATATTAAAAATGTTATTGAATCCATTAGAAAATAAAACATGACTATAATTTAAGTTTCTTTTTTCATTATATTCAACCGCTTTCAAAATGAAATTTGCAAGTTTTTAGCAATTTTTCCTTGGCACAATTGGTCATTTTTTTGTTCGTGTAGCTTTGTATGTATCGATTTATATAATAAGCTTACTAACTAACTTGAATGTTTTACATCTCGTAGACCATTTTGTACAAGACATGTTTTTTGCAAAATATTTTTCTTTTATAATTTCATAATTAAATGTGCTTAAAACTACTATCTTCAAAGTTTTGCGTTTTAAATGATGCTAAGCAACTAAAAAGTATACCTGTTCAAATTTTAAAATCCGGTGCACTTGCAGGGCAATTTACTGTACCACCAATCTACCAATACAGTGACTGCTCCAAACATGATTTCTTAAACATTTGGTTTAGAGCGTTTTAAAAACTTAATGTCGGTTACGTAACTAGCTGTTATCAGTGACAATGAAAAATTTGTGGCTTAGATAAATTCAGTTGAAACTGCTCGAACATGTTTGCCAAAAGGTAAAAAAGTTGTCAAAAAAGCTTTTCTTAAAAGGTTTTTTTTAAATTTTGTTTAACTATGTTACTTCAACAGAATGTTTTTGACTCTATGTTCCATGGTATAGTTTTTTTTTGTTATTTTTATTTACACCTACAATACCACAAAAAGAATACAACGGTGGAGGGGTAAGGATGCATGAATGTGACTCCTCATCTGCTATTTTTTTTGACTAAACTGCAATTTCTCCTTTATTGACCAACATCGACACATGAGAATGTAATGTAGATATCAGTTGCAATTTTTTTACCAGTCTACATAGTTTAATAAACCCAGCGTGCACAATGACAATAATAATAAAATAATAATAAAATACAGTGGCGTTGCATCTTATCTACGGATCTAACAACTACCACCAATCAAAGTCAAAGATCCAGTCGTTGTTCTACATTGATATAAATAAAAGTTTGGCTTGAGCTTTTAGTGGCAACGTTTTGTACAGATGAAAACAACCTCAAATGACGGTATAAAATAATAATTGATACGTAAAGAAGCCTCCCACATATGCAATTAGAATTGTTTTGAGTTTTATACAAAATCACTAGGGGACCTGGCAAACTTTGTACAGCCTAATACTCAACGAATGTTGTGTTAATTCTTGTAAATTTGTCTGCAGATTTAAAAAACTTAGCACAATAAGTATAGCAGGTATTAACTGTCTTGATATTTTAATGAGAACAAATATAAATTTTTCTACAAAAATCTTATCTTTGTCATAAGCTCAGTCAATTTTTTATCGAAATATAGTGAAAGTGAAAGCTGACTATTAAAAAGTCAGGTTTGGTGATAGACGGGTAACAATTTAGGGTTTTATGTATTTTCTAATGCCACATTGTAAAAAAATAAAAAAATTGTTTTTTCAATTCAAAAGTATTGAAGCAGAAGAATTTCTATCTGAAGAAGTCAATCAATCGCTGATCTCTCTGGTTTTGTTCTCAGACTGAACTTTTTAATAGAAAAAACTGATTTGGCTTAGCTCGTAGAAAAATGAGATGCATAGTAGTCTGTCTGTCATTTTTATCATGAAGGGTGATTTTTTTCTTAGATTTATCAGTTTCTGAAAGGATTGTAGCCAGATATATTCGACTGCTTAATGCCTAATAGTACGATTTCAAGTCTTCTTGCACTGTACTATGCTAAGGTCGCAAAATTTTGCACTTCGAGAAAGATGCCGCGTATTGGTAATCAAGAGTTAGGAGAAAGATGGCTACATATTTGTGTTAACTCTGTGAATTGCGACCCTATTATGAAATCAAACCGTAAGACAAAAGCTAACTTACAAATCTATATTTACTGTAAACTGACTGTTTCACTTTTTTAAAAAAGACAATTTTATTCAATTTTTTTCTAATTTCATATTCTAATCAAGATGATTTTCAGCTAAATTATGAAATTGGCTAGCTCACAATATTGCTCTTTGACTTTCGAAAACTCGGTCATTCTATAAATAAATCCGTTTTAGTTCTAATGAAGTGCGGTTTTTTTCTGTTTTTTTTCCTGGAGTTTATTTTTAATCTAAACAACCTCATATTAATAGATGTTTCTCTATGAGTAAATAAGTGCAAAATTTTTTCGATGCAAATGATGCAAATTTATATCCAATTAAAGTAATTAAGGCGTCTGATTAGGTTTTCACGAAACTAATGGTTAAGGTGTTTATTTGGATGTTTTAGATCAAATTTTAAAGCTCTCGTGAGAAAATTGACTATTTTTAACGATTTATATAATATTTCTGAAAAAAATTTTTTCAATATAAATTAATTAATTAGCGAAGAGATTACTTAATAATAAACATCTACAGTTGATAGTTTTTATGAAATTTTTAGTAATTATTCGCAAATCTTGTCTTAAATTGTAAAAATAAATCGAAAAATTGAAAGAAAATGTCTTACCAGTTTCGGTTTTTTTGGCTCTAGGCATATGTTATATAGTGCAAACCACTAAAAGAAGAGCTTAGATATTCCAGTCTTTCAGTGATGCACCAATTTTAAAACATTGATTAGATATTATAGTTCTTTATGTTTAAATAGCTATATCAAAAAGACGTAGGATTTTAGCAAATTGTCGAAAACAAGATGAATATTACTGTGTTGATTCTGTAAAAATAATGATAAAATGTTCTCTAACTAATTAGTCACTAGTACATCGCGGGGTAAGATTCATTACTTCATTAATTTTTTTGTTTTTTTTTTTTTAAGATTTTTCTAAGCTTCAGTAATTTTATACATATTTTTTGGATTTAAAGTTTTCTTAAATACATTCTTTTAATTTATTATTATACTTGTTTCAGTTAAAAACCTTCTGAGATATTTTGTACAATAATTAGCAACATGTTTATTTATTTCTCTCAAATATTTACTTTTCAATTTTCTTTGCAGAATAGAGAGAAATTTATTTTATTTTTTTTAATCAAAATAAGTTCTTAGAATTTTTTGTTTTTAAGAAACTATTTTATCAATTTGTTTGTTATACAAAAACAAATAATTTTAATAAAAACTAAAAAAAAGTTTTGAATAATGTTCCTATAAGTGTTCTTAAAAAAATATTAATTCATTCTAGTTTTTCCTGCTACTCTCTTGCTACTTAACATACTTTTACTAGTGTTGGTCATAATCGATATATTTTACATTCAAATGATCGATTATTGTCAATGCGCTTGCGCGACCTATCAAAATAAAAATCGGTTACGGCAACCGAAAACGAATACAATCTTCGATTATCTTCCGCGTTTAATGGCTCAATGAGCGTGTGCAAAGAATTAAAGTATAAATTAATTTCAAAATACAAGAAATATATTTATGATGATTTATGTAAAATAATTATCAATTATATCACAATTCATAATACAACTAATTTAAAATGAAACGTACATTTTATTAATTTAAAGACACTTTGGACCAAATTAATGCCATGAAACTAAAATCTTGTATGCATAATTTTCAATTACTATCGTAATATTCGTAAAAAGAATAAAAAATAATATAAAACAGATTCATAAATAAACTCTAGTCGTTTTTTATTTTATTGTACATTATATTAAATAACAAATAATTCTTTTTTTTATTTCCTCTTGTGTATTTCACTTATTAATAATAATTATTATTACAAGAAATTAAATGTAAAGACAGAAACAAATAATACTGCTGAACAAGATGAAATCTCGATAATTCCTGTCACTACTTGCAATTAGGAAATAAGCTTGTTTTACTGTAAAGACAAAAGGGTGACAACATGATGCAGGCATTGTTAATGTCATTTTCAGCTTATTTCAATTTTCATATGAACAAAATCTAAATCTCGTGTCATCTCGATTATTCTCGGTTATTATTTCGAATGCAAGTTCCGAATCGATCGGCCGAACGAATGAAAGAGCGATTATAAAGTGATTTCGATTCTATTCCGATTCTTCGATTCGATTTCGATTCTTCGGAAACAATAATCGAATGTTTGATTATTCGGAAATAATCGATTATTTTCGAGTGAACACTCGTAACCGGTCCAACACTAACTTTTACTAAGCAAATTTTTTTCTAATGTTTTTTTGAATTAAATTTAAGTTGCAAAACAATTTTATATACTTAGTAACGAGACCTTATGTGTAATATTTGGGTGAAAAATCAAATAGAGCTTATTGAATATTATTAAATAAAGTGTTTTATAATGTTGTTGTGGATTTTGATTAGGGAAAAACAATTAATTGTTTGCTTCACTTTTAACTCGTTTTGCAAATATCAGAAATTTAAATTTTTTCAATTTTTCTTTACTAATTTTAACGTTTTACTGAGGAGGTTTACATTAATATTAATGTATTAATATTATTGAACTACTCAACTTTTTAGATTAGCGACTAAGGGAGCGTTAAACAAAAAAAAATTATTTAAATTTACTTTATCTGTATAATTAGAAAGACAAAGCAATCAAACTGGTGCGGGTTGGCGATAAAATGAGAAAATTGAGATTGTTTTTATTGTTATAACTTATAAGAATAGGCTTATTTATCCGTTATAACTTTTGCGTCTCAAACATGAATATGATGTAATACCGGAAAGGACAGCCCAAGCGGCAGTTGCACTAATTTTAACTAAAATATGTAGTTAAAGCGATAAAGGTGAAAGTTAAAAGATGTTAAAGATGAATATTATAACACAAATATACCAAGGAAGAAAGGAGCAGAGGGAAACTTTCGATCACTGATTAGTATTTAATTGACTTACAAATGTAGAAATTAAAAAAATATATTTAAAGCCGAAATAAAGAACGATCATAATTGGTAAAAATCAGACTAAAAATGACAAAACAGCCTCAAGAAAATAAAATAAAAAAGACAAAATAAAAAGCCACAAACTACAAAAAAAAGTATAAAAAAACAAACTAGAAGCATCTAGACCAGTATAAGAAAAAAACAAAATATCGTCAAAGAAAGCTCTGGAGTTACAAGAACAAAAATAATAGTAAAAGATAAGAAACAAAAAAAAAAAAAAAATACAAAAAAAATTGAACCATGGTGACAAACATGGTAAAGAAGGTCAAAATTAAAATATATACTAATTTTGGCAAAAAAATTTAACAAAAATTAAAAAATATTTTATAGTATACTCAAAATATATGAGGAAATTTTGAATAAAATACTGAGAAATTTAAAATTCAGAATTGAAGAGGTCACAACAGAAAAAAGAATAGAATGAATAGATAGACGGAATATTGTCAAGAATTGTTAGGAGGTGAAAAAATAGAAAAAAAAACACACAGTGAGACATAATGAACAAATAAAGAAGGAAAATTTGGGCAAAATGGCAATAAAAGAACCAATAGAAGTAATTCAAAAAGTGAAGTTTGGTGAAACAACTGTACATTGGAAGAATTAGTAGAGAAACTGATTCAACCCTAATAAGAAACATTGAAGATCTCCGTGTGGAAGTAAAAAATCTAAAAAAAGTAACATTGGATTAGTGAGATTACTGACAGAAAACTACGCTCCATCCAATGTAGTTTCAGCTGTAATAACTAATTTGAATGGGAAGCCACCCGCTCTAAATACAAAAATAGTGGCTGCCAAAAAAACCGCCTAAGAACAATTAACAACATACAACTGACAATGCGTAACTGAAGAAAAATACATCTCTGTTAACAGATGATGAAAACAACATTCACCCCCCTAGTGATAAAGAAGAGGACCGGAGGACAGTTGAACGTCTAAAACGCTGCCGGCAGTAGCAATCAGTAACTGGTACTTCTAGTAATGAAGAAACAAATGAAGAATTTCAGTCAGCTTATGTTAAAAAAGCATGGTACTATGTTGGAAACGTTGACAAAAATACCGAACCTGAAGTAGTCAAACGCTATGTTGCTCGAAAGATTTCCTCAGAGGAAGTTACTGTCAATAAACTCTCCTGCAAGGGAACTAACTTATGAAGCCTACTGTGTGAGTGTACCTTTTCAATATAAAGACATTTTATTTAATGAAACTTTTTGGCCGAATGGTGTAATTATAAGGAGATTTAATATCCCAAGAAGACCTAATAATTTTTTAGAGGAAAACTCTATGGAACAAAAGCTAAGCGGTTTGAATTAGGCACCTCTTTATTTAACTTTAACATTTTATTTATAAATGTACGCAATAAATTAAATATGCCAGATGCTCTAATATGCGGTGAAAATATCAATTGTGTGTGTCTCTGTGAACACTGGCTCAACAATGTTGACTCAAACAACGCTCAGCTATATAGTTATGCCACGGCATCCTTCTCCGCCAGAAGTAATTATTCTCACGGAGGAGTAATGCAACTTACAAAGCTCAACACTAAATACACAACTTTAACATCTATAAGCTCTATATCAAAAGAAATCGACTGTGAATTATGCGGTATCTTTATTCCTAACTATAACGTAATTATAGTAAGTCTATATCGTTCTCCAAAGGGTGACTTTAAAATCTTTGTTGATATCTTAACTAAGTTAATGGAAATTATAGATTATAGAAAAAAACAGATTATAATAGATGGCGATTGCAATATATATTTCAATACGTCCGAAACAAACAAGGTGCAAATCTGTGATTTTTTTAAAACTTATGGCATGTATAAATTAGTTCAATTTCCTACACGCAATTTAGCGCATTTAGATAATGTATTTACTAATATTAAGCATGGACTTATATTTGCCAAACCTTTTGATAACTCCATTGGCGACCATAACCAGGAAATTCTTCTTAATGTTAAAATAAATGTGTCAAAGCCCTGTAACAAGTTAAGGATTTTCTGAGCAATAACCGTAGAGAAAAAATGTTTGTTTTTCAATCTTCTGAATAAAGTCAACTGGGAATTGGTTGATTGGGATATGAATGTCAATGATAAATTTTACCTGTTTATGAATAACTTACTACACAATTACTATTTGGCTTTTCCCACAATGATAAAAAAGTGTAATAATTCCAAAGTCTTCTCAAACCGATGGTTTAACTCAAGGTTAAAAAATATGCGTGAAACTTTCAATTTTCATAAAAAATGAAGAAGTTAAAGGCAATAATGTTTTCATAAACAATAATAAAAGCAATCCTCGTGCTTTATGGAAGCTAGTTAATCAATATAGATGTACTACTAACACCACTGAACATAATATATCA
>WNDP01000165.1 GCA_009912575.1 Acinetobacter bereziniae | reverse complement strand
CCGTGGAATGATGGGGCTGATTATACGGCATGGCGTGTCAATGGGCTGGCAAATAACTTGACCAACTCTCGTTATTTTAACTACACCTTGGTTGACGCAATTAAACCAGATGCGATTGTAAAACCATTGGAGTTACCAGCTGACTTACAAGCACTGGTCGATCAAGAAAATATCGCAGAATCAAACTTTGCTGCCCAAACTGATGCAGATAAAGCACACTTATCCAGTAAAGAAGTCACGCAAAATGTGGTTAATGAAAATCAATTTGCGGGTACACAAACTGATGAAGTCAATCCAAATTTAAAACAGTTGCAGGCACAACAGAAAGAAAAAGAGTTAGATGAAGATCAACTCAAAGATCAAGCCCGCGAAAATAAAAAGATCCCTGTGATTGTGACCTTGAATGCAGATCGTTTGAACAGTTTAGAAACAGGTATTGGTTACGGAACAGATACGGGTGTTCGTTTGCGTGGTCAGTATAGACGTGCGATTGTGAATCATTTAGGGCATTCTTTCGATGCCAACTTAGAGCTATCACAGATTCGTCAATCGATTGATGCACGTTACAACATTCCATATAAGCATCCGTTAAATGATTACTTCAGTTTAGTTGCGGGTTATGAACGAGAAACACGTGACGGTATTGGTAATGATATGGATTTGGTCATTGAATCTGCGGTTGTAGGTGTTGACCGTATCATTAAGGGGTCACGTAAAGAGTGGCAACATATTCTCGGTGTGCGTTATCGTTTAGACCGTGTAACTCAAAATGGTCCTGTTGATATAGCCAATATTCCGGATGCCTTCTTGATTCCGGGGTCAGACCAAGAACAGCAATCATTGCTTTTAGGTTATGAAGCGACTAAAACAACCAGTGATAATCGGGTAAACCCGACGCGTGGTTATAAGCAAAGTTATAAGATTCAATTAGGTAGCCAGTCTTTACTCTCAGATACTGATATGGCAATCACCAGTGCCGAATGGAAAGGTTTATATTCATTTGGTGAAAATGATAACCATCAAATTGTTGGTGGTTTAAATGTCGGCTATATTTTTGCCAAAGACTTTGAAAAAGTTCCCTATAATTTAAGATATTTTGCGGGCGGTGATCAGAGTTTACGCGGTTTTGATTATAAGAGCTTATCGCCAGTAGAATATGGTTATAAAGTCGGTGGTCAAGGCTTGGCGGTCGGTTCATTGGAATATAATTATCAATTTAAAGAAGGTTGGCGTGGTGCGATTTTCAGTGATTTTGGTAATGCTTATGATAAATCATTTAGCAATGATACCGAGTATAGCGTAGGTGTAGGTCTACGTTGGAAGTCACCAATTGGTCCGATCCGAATCGATGTTGCATCTGGTGTTTCAGATCCAGCGAAACCAATTCGCTTGCACTTCTTTATTGGTTCACAACTTTAATTAACTAAAAATATAAGAGAATTACTGGAAATATTATGGCTGATGAAGAACATCAAGATGTTCAAAATGAACAGCAAAATGATCAACCGAAGCAGGAATTGACGCCGAAGAAGCGTAATTTATTACGTAATATTCTGATGTCTCTGCTTCTGGTCATTATTCTATTAGTTGCTGCTTTGGCTGTGATGTTTAGTACCGATAAGGGCAGTAAGTTTTTATTAGATCGTGTTGCTGCAAGTCAGAAGATTATTGCTTATCAATATGAAAGTGGAAACTTGCTACAAGGGATTATTTTAAAAAATGTTTTGGTTACGTTAAGTGCTGTTGATGTCAAAATAGACCGTGCAGATATCTCTTTGGGATGGCGGGCAATTCTGAATAAAGAAATTCATCTGAGTCATGCGGATGTCAATAATTTAAGAATTATCAGTAAATCACCTCCCAGTGATGAACCATTCAAATTCAGTGAAATTAAATTGCCATTTGTTTTGCGTTTAGACAAAGCGGATGTGGATCATTTGCAATTCCAAACCAGCTCATCAAAAGTAGATATCAATGATATCCATTTAGAAAATGCATTATGGTCTGGGACAGCGCTGAAATTTGAAAACTCCAAAATGGATATGGGGTATTTATCTGTCAAAGATGCGACAGGTAATATGGATTTTAAACAAGGTGATTACCCTCTAAATGCCAAAGCCATCTTAAATTTACCCTCATTAAAAAGCATAAATGTTGAAGATATTTATGTTCATGCACGGGGTTCTTTGGCGAAGATCAAAGCTGGTGTTGCAACTAAAACCCCTGATTTGTTGACAGGTTGGGCAGTAATTCAGCCGATGCAACACGATGTTCCTATGAACGGTGCTTTGATATTTAAAGATTATCATTGGCCTTTGATGTTAGACCAAGCACTTTTATCTAAAAATGGTATAGCTAAATTTAAAGGTGATGTAAAAGGTCTAAATCTGGAGCTCAATACAGACATTAGTGGGAAAAATATCCCACAAGGTCAATATACGGCTTTGGCACATACAGACTTGGTTAACCAGTTAAATATAAATAATTTAAATGGTCAGCTTATGGGCGGTGCAATCAATCTTACAGGTTTGGTTGGTTGGCATGATGTCGTACATTGGGATGTACAAGGTCGTTTAGATCGAATCAACCCAAAAGACAAAGTGATCCCTCAGGCGATTCAGGATTTTCTGCCAGCCTCATTGGATGCCAAAATTGGCTCAGTAGGTGAGTTAAAGCAAGGTATGCATCTAACAGCTAACCTAGACTTTGATAAATATGAATCATGGAAAGTTAAACTTGATCAAGCAGAGCAAAAGGGACAAAAACCTGAACCGATGTTGCTTGGTGTAAATTGGAGCAACATCGATCGTGCAGTTCCCTACGTAGGATGGTTGAGTAGTGAGCAGGGGCAGGTCAATGTTGCACTGGTGGAAGGGCAACAAAATATACATGTTGCTACAGTCGTTCGTCAGCATGAGAAAGGTAGTTTACCTGCTGGGAAATACAATGCTCAAGTTGACTTGAAAGGTAACGATTTACATATTCCAGCTTTTGAATATATGGCGACCAAAGGCAGTTTATCGGGAAATGCTGTAGTTGAATTACCAACTGAAAAACGTCAATTGAAATGGAATGCGTTGCTGAATGCAAAAGATTTTAATCCACAAAGTGTGATTGCGACTGCACCTGTAGATCTCTTGAATGGGCAAATCAAGGCCAATGGTTATGCCAAGCCCAATCAACAGTTGATCAATTTGGATGCGATTAACTTAACTGGTCGGATTGCCAATCAAGCCAACGCTGAAACGATTCAGTTGACAGGTAAAAGTACTGCCGCCATCATTTTCAATGACGCTAAAGCTGGTGGAGCATTTAAAGGATTTGCTGTGAATTATGATGGGGCTCTAAATGCATCACAAATGAAGCAAGGCAGTGGCTTACTCAAAATTGGTGTAGCAGGAACTCCTGAACTGATTAAAATTTCAGAACTTCAGCATGATGGTGTTGCAGGGAAAATTTTAGCCAATGGTCTGGTTCATATCAGTAATGGTATAGGATGGGATATCAACGCTTCTTTGGTTCGCTTTAAACCACAGTATTTTGTTTCGTCTGTACGAGGTGAAGTTTCAGGAAATGTAAAATCACAAGGGAATTGGTCAGATCGTTTAAAGAAAATTAATATCCAGCAGTTAAATGTTGCAGGTATGATCAATAACAAACCATTGCGTGGGCGAGGTAATTTAGCAGTTGTGCTGAACTCTGACCTCAAAGGTTTAATGCCACAACAGTTTGAAGCCAATAATTTATTTTTATCCTATGCCAATAACCAAGTACAAGCTTCAGGTAATGCACAGAATTTAAGATTAAAAATCAATGCGCCAGCACTATATGAACTTTATCCTGGATTGCGTGGTACAGCACACGGCTATTTAAACTTACAAGCTCAGCCTCGTTTAAGTGCAACGGCCAATCTTGCTGTTGATGATTTTAGGTTTAATGATTCTCTAAGTATCAAAAAGTTAAGTTTGAAAGGTGAGTTACCAACCTCAGAAACTGTACTTTCTAAAATGGTTGCACAATTGGAAACTTTGCGCAGTGGCAACCGTGAAATTCAACATGCAGGGATTACACTTTCAGGCACGCGTAAAGCACATTTACTGCAATTACAAGCTTGGAACTATTATTCTAAGTTTTATGTACAGTTTGCAGGTGGATTCAATGCACAAAATGATTGGTTAGGGCAAGTTCAAAAAGGTGAATTTGACTCTGTGCGTGCGCATTTATTGCAACAACAGCATGCACCCGTGATTTTCAATGCAGCAAAAACCGAACTCTATGTCGGGCAGCATTGTTGGTTAAGTCAGCAAAGTCAATTGTGCTTTGATCAACCCGTTCGTGCCAGTCAAAAACATGGAAATGTTTCATTTGTAACTAAAAATCTTGACTTAAATGACTTCGCTGCATTTATGCCAGAAGGTTTGGCGCTTACAGGTAAGTTAAATGGTTATGCGAAAGCATCATGGGCACAAGGTCAGCAACCAAAACTTGATGCTAAATTGGTGACACGAAATGGACAAATTGGTATTGCTGTTGAAGATCCAAATGATCCTTCAACATCAATGAATTATGATGAAGCCAGTATTATTGCCAAAAGCATTAAGGATGGTTTGTTATTGCGTACTGATTTAAAAGCACCAAATGTAGGAACAGGTTATGCCAGTGTAATTGTGAATCCTTATGTTGACGCTAAACCAATGCGTGGTGAAATCGCTTTTAATGAAGTTCAGTTGAAAATTTTAAAACCATTTATTGCTGATGTACGCAAATTAGATGGAACATTATCGCTTGCAGGTAAGATCAATGGCACACTGACTCGGCCATTATTTGATGGTGAGATGCGATTGAAAAATGGTGAAATCAGTATGATTTCACTGCCTGTAAATTTAAACAATGTTCAACTTTATACTTCGATTCGCCAAGATGTCGCCACAATTAATGGTGCTTTCAATAGTGGTCGTGGTGTCGGAAAAATAACCGGAAGTGTAGACTGGAAAAATGATCCGCATGTGCAAATGCGTTTGACGGGGGATCAGTTATTGATTCGTCAAGCACCGTTGATCACTGCCATCGTGGATACTGATATGGAGCTTGATGCATTGCCATTGAGTAAAAAAATCACAGTCAAAGGCAAGATTGATGTTCCGCGCGCACTGATTTCTATGCCTGAATCAAGTGCAACAGTCGTCAATGTCTCTCCAGATGTTCGTATTGTAAAAGAAGGACAAAATCAGCTCGCTGTATTGAAAGCTGCAAAACCATGGGCGATCCGTGCAGATGTATCTGTGAATTTAGGTGATAAGGTTATTTTCCAAGGTTTTAACAGTCGTATTCCTTTAGTCGGTCGTTTGTACCTTTCACAACGTGGTTTAGAAACAGCAATGCGTGCCAATGGTGCAATTGGTGTCAGTCAAAAAGTTACCGTTGAAGCATATGGACAACGTCTTGATCTAAATCGTGCAATTGCTCGTTTTAATGGGCCTTTGTCTAATCCTACCTTAGACGTAGATACCAATAAGAGTATTTCTGGAAGCACAGTAGGATTGCGTGTAACTGGTACAGCTTCTAGTCCAAATATTCAAGTCTATAATGATGCTGGTTTATCAGACCAAGAAGCGATGAATGCTTTGATTACAGGGCGTATCAATGAAGGTTCGAGTGGATTGAGTAATGCAGAAGGCTTTAAGTCTGATGTAAATAATACCATTGCCGCAGCAGGGATCAGTCTCGGTTTGGGCGGTACACGGGCATTTACCAATCAGATCGGACGAACGTTTGGCCTAAGTGGTTTGTCTTTTGATGCGCATGGAACAGGTGATGATACTCAAGTGAGTTTAACGGGTTATATTACCCCAGACTTATATATCCGCTATGGCGTCGGTGTATTTACACCTGTGAATAAATTGACCCTACGTTATCAAATGAATAAACGTTTATATTTGGAAGCAAGTCAGTCTTTGGAAAAGGCAATCGATTTGTTCTACCACTGGCGTTTCTAATTTGAACACTGTGTGTTTTTAACTGAGGCATGCTGTTTTAAGAAAAACTCGGATTTAATGTCCGAGTTTTTTTCGATTAAATGAATTGAAAGAAAATTGGCTCATTGATATAAAAGACGCTAGTCATGAGAAAAATATATGGACAATAACAATGTACAATCAAGAAACCATTGCTCGACTTGAGCAAGAACTGAGAGAAAATCCGAAAGCCTATCATCGAAAGGTAAAAATACTGGCATGGCTCGGAAATCTATATATTGCCTTTGGTGTCGTCATTTTGGTGATTTTGTTGGTCTTAGCTTGTCTGTCTATTTTAGTTTTAAAGGCTTTTGCAATTAAAATTATTATTCCAGTTGCAATATTTCTATATGTTATTGTCAAATCACTCTGGATAACTGTAGAAAAGCCACAAGGAATTTCTATACAGGCCAAAGATGCGCCTGAGTTATTTAAAATCATTGATGACTTGAGTCTAAAATTAAATTCACCTCATTTTCACCACGTATTAATCACAGATGATTTTAATGCTGCAGTTGTTCAAACCCCTCGACTCGGGCTGTTTGGATGGTATGAAAATTATTTAATTATCGGTTTACCATTAATGCAGTCCTTATCAGTGGAGCAATTAAGTTCCGTACTTGCACATGAGTTTGGGCATCTGTCTAAAAATCACGCTAAAACTGCAAATTGGATTTATCGTCAAAGAATTCGTTGGGCGCAGCTCTATCAACTGGTTGAGCTAAATGCGAGTCGGATTGATATCATTTTTAGACCCTTCTTTAAAAAGTTTGTTCCATATTTTGCTTCTTTTTCATTTCCTGTTGCGCGTGCAAATGAATACGAAGCCGATAAAATTTCAGTGGAATTGACTTCTGCTGAAACTGTGGCGCAGACCTTAACCACGGTTAATGTGGTGGGATGTTACTTAAAAGTGAAGAGTTTTGGCCAACTATATTTAAACATGCTGAAAATATGCCCAAACCAACTATTTCACCATATCTCGGATACGTTAATCAGTTGAGTGAATTTTCTGAACCTCATAAAACCAAGCAATGGTTGGATCAGTCTTTAAAATTACAAACCAATTTAGAGGATACCCATCCATCCTTGATGGATCGCTTAGCGGCAATTGGTCAAACTGCTCAGTTGCTATTTGCTGAAAAAGGACGTACCGCAGATTTACTGTTGGGTGACCAACTGTCAAAAATAACGACCACTTTTGATCATAAATGGCAAAATGACGTTTTGAGCGTTTGGCAACAACACCATCAACATATTCAACAACAAAAAGAATATTTAAGCCAATTGAATGAAAAGTCAGAGCAGGGCAAAGAACTCTCTACTGAAGAAAGATTTGCACAAGTAGAACTCACCGAAACTGTTTTGCATCAACCTGATATTGCATTTGGTTTGATGAAAAAACTCTATGAAGAAGATCAGGAAAATGCACTGGCTAATTATATATATGGGCGTTTTTTGTTGGAACGAAAGGACCAGACAGGCTGTGCTATTTTAGAAAGATCAGCACAGTTGAATGAGTTTTATCAAGTGAAAGTATATGAAATGCTCTATCAATTTTACCATGAACAGGAAATAAACTTTGAAGCTGAAAAGTATCAACAACTGATGTCTGAACGAGCCGAACTTGAACAGTTCGCAATGAAAGAGCGAGAAGAGGTCGGGTTTAAGGATCATTTTCTCCCGCATGGATTAACCCAAGAGGCTTTAGACGATTTATTACAACAATTGAGAAAATACACAGGTATTCAACAAGTCTGGTTTGTACAAAAACAAGTGCAATACCTTAAACATATACCTTGCTACATTTTAGGTTTTAGTTTGAAGAAGGGTTTTGGCAAAGTAGATATTGAGGCAATCGTACAGACAGCAAAAGCATTACATGAAAATGTGATCTTTACGGGAGAGACCTTTTTATTGTGTTTTGATATGGATGAAAATCAAAAGATTAAGAAGAGCATTAAGTATGTACAAGCAGCTCAAATTATTTAACTATAATATGCTAAACAAAGTTCTAAACGATAAAATACAAACAGCCCATCTATAGATGGGCTGTTGTGATTAAAAATTCATTCTTTAAATCATAGTTATACTTTTTATTCATTCGTCAATAACACATCACCATATTGTTCACGTAGGTCACGTTTTAACATTTTCCCTGTGCCTGTTAATGGGATGGATTCAACAAAAACGACTTTGTCTGGAATTTGCCATTTAGCAATCTTATCTGCGTAATAATCAAGTAAATCTTGTTCTGTGATCTGAGCACCTTGTTGTTTGATTGCAATCACCACTGGGCGTTCATCCCATTTTGGATGATTAGCAGCGATCACAGCAGCCATCGCAATTTCTGGGTGGTTCATGGCAATATTTTCAAGCTCAACTGAAGAGATCCATTCACCGCCCGATTTGATTAAATCTTTAGCACGATCACTTAGAAGTAGATAACCATCTTCGTTTATGGTTGCAATATCACCAGTATCAAACCAACCATCTGCACTTAATGCTTTATCTGATTTACCATAATAAGATTCAATAATCCAATGTCCTTTAACCTGTAGATTGCCTGTTGTATGACCATCACGGGCAAGTTCATGCGTACCATTTTCCGCATCAGTTATGCGTAAATCCACTCCAAAAGGAGGACGGCCTTGCGATAATCGGATTTTGAATTGTTCTTCAGCACTTAGATTTTGGTGTTTGGCTTTAAGTTGGTTGCCTGTGCCTAGAGGACTCATTTCTGTCATTCCCCAAGCATGAATGGTTTCACAATGATAAACATCTCTAAATGCCTTCATCATCGCAGCTGGGCATGCTGAGCCTCCAACAACATTTCGTTTTAGGCTTTCAAGTGGACTACCTGTTTGTTTTGCAGCTGCCAGTAAACCTTGCCAAATTGTAGGTACACCCAATGCAATAGTGACTTTATATTCATCAATCATTTGTACTAGACTTGCACCATCCAAACCCGGGCCTAGAAGAATTAAAGTGCAACCCACCATTGCTGCTGCGTAGGGTGTGCCCCATGCGTTAACATGGAACATGGGTACAACAGGTAACATGATGTCTTTGGCAGATAAATTAAGTGAGTCTGGTAGTGAAATTGCATAAGTGTGCAGAATAGTTGAACGATGACTATATAGCGCACCTTTAGGATTACCAGTTGTACCAGAGGTATAGCAAAGTGAGCTTGCTGTATTTTCTTCTAGGTCAGGCCATTCAAAGTCACCTGCATTTTCAGCAATAAGCACATCATAAAACTTAGCATCGGGAAGGGCATCTGCTACATCTTGATCAAATGCGCCAAGGTAAACAAAATGTTCAACATTTGGCATATGTGCTTTAACAGCTTTGATGAGAGGAAGAAAGGTTTTATCAAAGAGCACAACTTTATCTTGTGCATCATTGATAATAAAAATCAGTTGTTCTGGAAATAATCGGGGATTGATCGTATGGCAAATTAATCCACTACCTGAAATTGCGTACCATGATTCGAGATGGCGATGGTTGTTCCAAGCAATCGTTGCAACACGATCTCCTGAACTCAGCCCGAGATTTTTAAGTGCATTTGCAAATCGTTTTGCGTTTTCTGTGATATGGGTCCAATCTGTTTTTGTGATTGTGCCATCAGTATTTTTAGAAATAATTGCAGTATCACCATGATAACGAGCAACATGCTCTATGAGACTGCTGATTAACAGGGGTTGTTGCATCATACGTCCTTGCATGTAAAATTCCTTTATAATCTTGTTGATAGGCTAAAATTGTGTTGTTCTCAAAAGCTTTCTAACAGAAAAAATGTGACAATTTAGAAAGAGCTATGATTTCATCCTATATAAAAGTTGGATTAAATCAAGCTTAAAAATAATATTTTTTATCGAATTTTATTTTTTATATACGATAAAACAACAGTTTAGCCTAATTATCATGATTTGAAAATTTGGCAATAAAAAGGCATATATAAGACTAAAGGCGTAGTTAAAGAGATTGTGCAGATATAATTAAATATCTGATGTTACGCACTAGCCTTTTTAAAAAAGGAAATTTCAGAATAGGCTGCTTTCAACGATTTTAGATAAAGCTTCGCTTTCAAAGCAAAATGATTCATTTGATGAGTAAGCTTTAATTGTTCAAGTTTCAATACACTGCAAATTGATAAAAACAGATGATTACTTTGAGTTCTTACCGTTCTGGTTGGTGACTT
>WNDP01000164.1 GCA_009912575.1 Acinetobacter bereziniae | reverse complement strand
GTGCGGTGATGCCTGTGCTCTATACGATTTGTACCTGTGACCCTAAAACGATTGGTGAATGGCCTGCAAAACCGTTATTAATCTTTTTAAAGCAATTAACCGATGGTGATGCATTACTTCGCTTACACGGCGGAACGCCCGCATTTGTCGATAAATTAATTGAAGGGATTGATATACACAGTGGTTCTGAGATTACGAAAGTTGAAGAGCAGGGTGTTGGTGTCGTGGTTGAAAATGCACAAGGTGATCAATTCCAATTTGATCGGGTTGTGGTTGCGACACCCACCAATAAATTAGACAGTTTCTTAAATGCTGATCAGTTTGCTGAAGATATTGAACTCTTGAAAAAGTTTAAGTTTGAACAAGGCGAGTTGGTTATGCATACCGATGCAACTGTGATGCCTCCAAATCGTAAAGACTGGTCGGTGTTGAGTTATATGATGGATCGTAAATTTACGAAGCAACAATTTACAGTTTGGCTAAATTCGATTGAGCCGAGCCTGGTCGGTAAATCTCCAGTCTTCCAAACTTGGCGTCCAGTGACAGCGATTGATCCTAAGAAAGTCATTTCAACAGTCACTTTAACCCGTGCTGTGGTGGACTCTGAAACAGTTGCATTGAATAAAGAGTTACAAGAGCGTCATAAAGTCGCAAATCGCAAAGTCTTTTATTGTGGTTCATGGTCATGTGATGGCTTACCGATACTTGAGTCAGCGGTCACTTCGGCAATGCATATTGCAGAGATTTTTAATGCACCATTGCCATTTAAAGGTTTAAAGCCTAATGTTGAGGTCGCACCACAACTCGGTTATTAATGCTAAATCAGCAGAGTGGTGTGTTGACCACACTTAGATTGAGCATTTGAACATGAAATGGATTCAAGCAATTCAGCAAAAACTTCCAAGACATAAGTATGCAATCAATGCAGAAATGTTGGGCGATACTGCTGAGTGTGCTTGGACCAATTTAGGCTTTTGGACTGAAACAACGTCTTTCTACCCTCAAGCCTGTCAACAACTTGCCCAGCGATTAGCACAAACTATTCAACTTCAACCGCATGACCGTGTGTTAGATTTAGGCTGTGGACAAGGTGCGAGTTTAAAATATTGGTTAACGCATTATCAGATTCAGCATCTTGAAGCAGTAGAACTACAACAACACTGCGTCTATCAAATTCAAAAGCAACTTCCTCAGATCAAAGCAGTTCATTGCCAATCATTTTTGAATTTAAATAAAAAGCTTTTCTCTCAAGCCTTTGATGTGGTGATGTGTATTGATGCAGCCTATCATAGTGATTTAAATTCATTTCTGACTTCAGTTACGCCACTTTTAAATTCAAAAGGACGTTTAGGTTTTCATTACCTGATGTTGTCAGATGCCCATTTAAATTCAAAACAAAAGCTAAAATATCAATACCTGTTAAAAGCAGCAGATGTTCGTTTCAAAGCTTTGCAAACAGAACAGCAAATTCATCAAACACTCGAACAACATCATTTGAAGCAGATTGAGATTCAAGATATTTCTACAGCGGTATTTGCTGGCTTTAGTCAATATATTGCTTCTAGAAAAGACATGGGGCGAGGATTGGACCAATTCAAAATACAGATGACCGCCAAGCTTTGTGAAACACTGTTTGCAGAAGGCATCGTGCGTTATGTACAGATCAGCGCCCTAAAAGCGTAAAGATACGATATTGAGTTAAGTTGGAATAATAAAATCGAAAATAATAAGGTAAAAGCATCATCTAAAAACAACAAAGCCTCACTAAAAAGCGAGGCTAAGTAAAAAATGGTGCCGGCACACGGATTCGAACTGTGGACCTACTGATTACAAGTCAGTTGCTCTACCAACTGAGCTATGCCGGCAACGTGGCGTGAATTTTACAGAAAATTGATGAGATTGCAAGCCAAAAAATAAACACTTGAATTTAATCCAATCTTTTTATTTAAAATTAAAGGCTTCTAGCTTCATTTTTGAGTGCTGAATTATTTTTAAATGTTGAGACAATTCAGAAAAATAAGTAAAAAAGTTTGTTTAGATAGAGATCAGTGTTATAGAAATTAATATTGAACTGGTACAGCTTGAGGACATTAACCAAAAACCGTCATTGAAAAAACCACGCTGTTCGCAAGGAGTAAGATTGCGAATAATACAATTTGGAAATTTTTCATAGTATTTATTTTTTAGTGTGAAAGAATATGCATTATTTTTATCAAAGTTGATTGAATGTGTAAATAGCGAGACAGCTATTATTTTAAAAAAAGCATATTGTTTTTTTAGTTATTTTAAATTTTAAAGTTAAGCAATTGATTGTTATTTGTTTTATGTTTAGATTTATGCGGAGTGAAATGAAATAAAAAAAGTTGATTTCACAGCAATAAGCATAAATGGATGGGGTAGACGATACATACCATCTTTAAAATGAGTGATGGTTGTCAATGAAAAGGCTTACGGAACTGTAAGCCTTACTGTTTAGGTTAAATCCAATAAATCTTTATTCATTTTGAAATATAGACTTATTTTCTCCTCAAAATATGATCTAAATCTTGTGCACATTCTTCTAGGGTGATTGCCATATCAATTTGCATTTGGGGTTTCAATTCGTTTGCGAGTTTTCTCCATTGCTCAATCAACTGGATAGCTTTCTGAATTTTATGTTTATTTACATCCTTGGCAATAGTTGGGGTGTATCCACCACGTTTAGCATTTTTGACTTGTCTTACATAATTGGCGCTGTTATTCATTGTAGCTCCCGAATAGCAGTTTTATGTCATAAACTTGTTTGAATCGCTAATAGGTACTGCATCATCATTATCTAAAGAGAATATTACATCTATATGATTTTTATTTTGTATTTCACCCCCTTTGCATATCACGAGAAGTTCTTTTCACTTGATACTAATTCAAGAAAGTTCGAATTGAAATAGTGAATTGTCTTTTTAATTGAGTGGATATGTATCTATTTGCTTCAAATAATAGTTCAAATATCGTATAACTCTGTAAAGTCAAAACTAGAACAATTGAGAATGAAAAGATTAAGTATTTTATTATTTTTGGTTTCGGTTGCACATGCTGAAGTTCCGAATGAATGTCAATTGGTTGAAGAAACCTCCACAATGTTAATGCAGTTACGTCAAAGCGGTTTGTCGCTGGATGATGTCGATTTTAATCCTGAAGCCTTGTCTGCAAAAGAACAAGTATTGTTAAAAGGTATGATTGACGATGCAAAGGATGTTCCGATTTATCAAATTCCTTTAACCCGACAAAAAGCTATTGATGATTTTAAACTCAAGTGGCAAGAGGTATGTCAGTCGGCAGATGTAGTGATGCCGAGTGGGATGGGGTGATTTTATATTTGATTAAGCTAAAAAGTTTGTTGAGGTGTGGTGATTTCTGATCATCCTATTCGATCAGATTGAAATAAAACCGATGTGTTTAAAACAGATCGGTTTCATTAAAAACTACACGTTACTTGTGCTTGATGTTTTTATAGTTCCCGCTGTAGATTAAATTATGAATCCTAATTGTCAAAATACCCTATAACACTGACGATTACTCAAATGAGAGAAAAATATCAATTAGAATGCTACACCGTTCAAACTTACCATAGACTATTAATTGAACTGAAACAAAATGAAAACGAATAGAATTTGAGCATAAATAACCATTGTGCTAATATTTCCCTACTAATAATAAGGTTATAAATAGCAATGTTAGATAACATTTTTAGCATTTTAGATAAGTTAGGCTTCGGAACACGAAAACGTGCAATCAGTGCACAATTTTCAAACTTACAAATCAATTCTCAAATTATGCTACAGCGCATTGATGGTTATCATGGCATTAATGAAGGAATGTCAGCAGAACTGGTCTGCCTATCAACGAATCCATTTATAGAATTAAAACAATTCATTGGTTGTCAGATAGCTGTTGATCAGGTAACCGATTCAGGTAGATTATTTAGGACGACTGGTGTTATTACAGGTGCTTCACAAGGTCAATCTGACGGTGCTTTGAGTTTATACCGTTTGACCATGCAAGATCCCACAAGTTTATGGCATAAACGACGCAATAGTCGTGTGTTTATGAATAAGAATGTTATTGAAATTATTGAAGTAATTTTCAGGGAATGGCAGTTAAAAAGTGCTTTATTTGCTTCCAGTTTGAAACTAGATACTAGTGGTTTAACCAAGACTTACGATGTCCGCCCTTTTTCTATGCAATCGAACGAAAGTGACTACACCTATTTAACCAGATTAATGCGTGAAGAATCAATTAATTGGCTTGTTGATGAATCGAATTATATTGTATCAAGTAGTAGTCAAAGTATTGAACCACAAAAACTTCGTTTAGCCGATGACAATACACAATTTAAGGCAATTGAACGCAGAATCATACGCTATCATCGGTCAAATGCGACAGAACAGTTTGATAGTATTACCAGCTTTATCGCACAACGTAGCTTACAGCCTACAGCCACCCACTTACAACGCTGGCAAGCAGATAGCTTAAGTCAAGAAGATGCCAGTGGATCAGTACTCAGTACACATAAACATAGCTCAAATCGAGATAACGAAAGTCTAAGTTTAGAACAAGCTTGGAGTATTTCACCTGCATGGATCAGTGATCTTAAAGGGGAAGATCAAGCCGCAAAATCAGGCAATAATCAACTTGATAAGTTGAATAAACAAATGAACCAGTACCAAGCTTTACAATCTAAATACTTCACTGCACACAGCAGTGTTCGGGATACTCAAGTTGGTTATTGGTTTCAGTTACTCGATCATCCTGAGCTTGAGAAAAATCATGCTTCTAATGATCGTGAGTTTTTGATACTCAATAAACATTATTACAATCAGAATAACCTTCCAAAAGATTTAAAAGATCAATTGGAAAAGTTGCTTAAACTTAGTCATTGGGAAACAAGTAAAGATAGCGACCAAGAGCGCCAAGCCAATGAATTAATGGTTGTTCGTCGAAGTATTGCTGTAGTTCCTGAATATGATCCATTACTACATCGCCCTGTTGCGCATGTGCAAAGAGCTAAGGTCACCACAGATGGAGAAGAAATCCACGTGGATGAATGGGGCCGAATTAAAGTTCGCTTTCTATTCACTCGTTCAGATGATCATAGCCATGATGGCGGTGCTAGGTTCAAATGACAATGATACTGACTCGGCTTGGGTAGATGTACTCACTCCTTGGGCTGGTGAAGGTTACGGTGCTCGATTCTTACCTCGAAAAGATGAAATTGTAGTTATTGACTTTTTTGATGGCAATATAGATCGTCCATTTGTTACTGGTCGTATTCATGAAGCGCAGAGAAATCCGACCAAGTTCGATGTTAAAGGACAACTGCCTGATACCAAAAAGTTGAGTGGAATACGTTCAAAAGAAGTGGATGGTGAAGGATTTAACCAACTGAGATTTGATGATACGACTGGACAAATAAGTACTCAACTTCATAGTAGTCATGGTGCAACACAATTAAATCTCGGTAATTTAAGTCATCCAAAAGAAAAAGCTGAGAGTGATGGTCGTGGTGAAGGATTTGAGTTAAGGACGGATGATTGGGGAGGGATTCGTGCTCCAAAAGGGTTATTAATCACAACGGAAGAAGATGGTGATGCTGCTAATCATCAAATGACACGAACCCAGTTAGAAAGTGCTTTGTTGGCTGCACAAAGCAATAATGAAAATATTCAAGAACTAGCAAAATCACATAAGGCTCAAGAACCTGATTTAGAGTTACAGAAAAAAATTAATCAAGATATTCCTAAATGGGACGGAAGTGATGAAACCCCTTTCATTGTTTTACATTCAAATGATCATTTTGTAGTTAATAGTTTAAAAGGAACATTGATTCAATCTTCTGATCATATAGAAATTTCTACAAATAGAAATGTTCAAACTTATACTGGAAATAATGTATTAACAAATGCTTTAGGAAGTATTAGCTTATTTGCGCAACAAAAAGATATTGATATTAAAGCAGGTCATGGAAATGTAAATGTTCAAGCTCAAAGTGGTGAAATGACTTTAGCTTCTCAAAAGTTGATGCATGTATATGCATTGGATGATTTAGTAAAAATTGAAAGTGGGAAAGGAATTCTTATTACTTCAGGAGGCGGTTACATCAAAATTGAGGGGGGTAATATAGATATCGTTTGCCCTGGTAAAATTAGTCTTAAAGCTGGACAGATTTGTACAATGTCAGGCAATAGTTTAAATAGTGAATTAGCTCAAATGCCTCAAGCCCAAGCCTCTTATGATGAACAATTTATTGTCAGAAATAGAGCAGGCATTGCCCAGCCTAATGTTAAGTATAAGATTGTTACTGAGGATGGCAAAACGATCACTGGTGTAACTGATGCAGAAGGTAAAACACAAAAAATATCCTCTCTTTCAATGGTTAAGGCTGAGCTTGAAATTTTAGGAAAAAAAGATGATTAAAAAGTTACTAATTACTTTATTGGTCACTACTGCCCTGAGTATTTCAGGTTGTGGTTATGCTGGAAATAACAAAGAATCAGGAAAAACAATGATTGACTTAAATAATATGCAAGATTGGTGTGTTGGGCGTTATACTTTTAAATTACCTAAAGATGCAGAAATTATAGATGAAACAATAAATTATGATACATTTAAAATTGAAACAACGACTAAGGTAACCAAGGTTGAATTTGATGAGGCTATTCGAGAAATAGAAAAAAAGTATAATACAAAAGAGGATTTTATTAAGGATAAGACTCCTTTAGAAACAAATGGCAGTATTATTTCAAAAATTATCTGGGGGCATTCAACTTTTGCTAATGGAAGACTACCTGTAGATGTTTATGCTTTTGTTTATGATCAATCATTAAATACTCTTTTTAAAATTACAGGTTCTTATTCCAAAAAAAATGAAGATAAAAGTATTAATGGAATTAAATATCTTGTAAAAAATTTGAAGGCTCGAAATAATAATAAAATACCATTGGAATCTGGAATTTGTTTTAAAAATGGATTTATTAAAGATGAAGGTAAGGCATATAAATTTACTAGACAGAAAGTAGGTTTTAATTTTTCAAGAGCTCCTTCAGTTACTATTATTGCAGAAACAGAAGCAATTTATAAAGCAGAAGATAATTTAATAATTCGAACTGAAAAAAATCTTCAAAAAAGTCCAAACTATTTAAAAACAAAAAATAATTCTCAAGATATAAGGAGTGGTGCCAAAACTATAAATCAAAAAGCACCAATCAATGGACTTGAGTTGGTTACTCAAGTACCAATGGAGGGCGGTACAGGAATAATTGCGACTTGGGAACATGCTGGTACAGTTTATTCAGCTTTAGATCCTTTAATTTCTATCACTGTTGATACAGCTAGTACAAATAACAATGCTAGATCCTCAAGTATACCTAATCACAATGGGCTTCAAATGTATGAAGCTATTATAAATTCTTTAAGAAAATTTTAGGATAGTGAAAATGAGCTTTGAACATGATCCGTATAATACTGAAAACCATGAGAAGTTTGTTTCTCAAACAACACCAACTAAGACTGAAACCTTATGTAAAGTAACTTTGCCTGCAGAGTATGTTATTCCGATAATTTTTATTCCTGGAATTATGGGATCGAATATTAAGGACAAAAATACTGGACAACATGTGTGGTATCCCCCAAATACTACTAGAGAGGGATTAGATGCCTCTACTGCTGGAGAGCAACGTGATGCGAGAACAAGACAAAGAGAGTTAAATCCTGAAACTACTATAGTTGGACAAGATGGTTTTATCGATGAGGATGATATAGAGGATATTAAGGGCTTTGATAGAACAAAAGCATTAAATAGAGGTTGGGGCTCTGTATGGTGGAAAGGGTATTCTAAAATACTAATTTATATGGAAACATATTTAAATCATGAAATAGTAAAAGGTACTCCCAGCGCTAAAGATTTAAAAGATCCTGATTTTTTTTCAGGAACTAAAGAGTGGAAAAAAATAGTCGCAACTAAATCAAAGTCATGGTTCGGTAAAAGTGATAAAAGTAAGCTTGAAGATATAATAGAAGATTGGGGACCTCTTAAAAAAGATATTGAACTTTTAACTAAAGAATTACACGGTAAGTTAGCCAACTATAGTTTTCCTGTTTTTGCAATAGGCTATAATTGGTTACAAGATAATGATCAATCTGCAAGATATGTAGCAGAGATGATGAATCGCTTTGTGAAACCACAAATTAAGAAAGAATTTCCAAATCAAGAGTTTAAAAAATTTATAATTGTTACCCACTCTATGGGGGGCTTAGTTACGCGGGCTTTGATTCAAAATGATTCTGTTAAAGACGATATTTTGGGTGTGATGCATGGTGTAATGCCTGCTAGTGGCGCTCCTACAGTTTATCAACGAATTGTCAGAGGTTGGGAGGGAGGAGAAGTCGTTGATGGAATGTTAGCTAGTTATATAGCAAATAGGAGTAGAGAGGTTTTTGGGGCAACATCTGAACGACTTATGCCTGTTTTAGCCAATTCTCCAGGCGCTTTACAATTATTACCATTCGCTAATTTTTTACAACATAAAGATCAGCAAGGTCAACAGTCTAAAGCATGGCTCACTTTAAGCGCGAGAAATCGTAATGGTCAAGTGGTCACTGCCCGTTTACCTAAAGAAGACCCTTATGGAGAAATCTATACACGTACCGACACTTGGTGGAGTATGATTAATGAACAGTTTTTAGATCCAGCAGGTATTTTAAATGCCCAAATAGATCAAGAAAACGGAATAGGAATAGCTGATTTTTACTTAATAAATGTAAAAAAGGTACAAGATTTTCATATCAAGATATCAGACAGTTACCATCAGAATACTTATGCACACTATGGGCGAGATGAGGAGCATCTTGCTTATAATGAAGTCCTATGGAGTACGGAGCAAAGTCTACCAATAGACACAGCAGAGGATCTGATTGAATATCGAGGTTATGCAAAGCATGGAGCAGAAAAAGAAGAAATTGAAGATGAATCACAAATTGAAATTTCACCACCTCCAACTGATGAAGACATTGCAAGAACCATAACGCTGGAACCAATTGTAGTTACGGCTAAAGCACATGATGGTTTTGGACACTTGTTTGAGAGAGATAGTTTTAGAACAATCGAAGATACAGAAGGTAATTTAGTTACATTTAATATTAGAATAATGCCTACTTCACCTGGAGATGGAACTGTCTGTGGCGAGTCGGGCGCAGATGTTGAAAAAAGGAATTTGAAGCAGGTGTTTGTCATGCGTGGTTTAGATCATGCAGCAAGTTATGATGATAAAAATGTGCATAGAAGTACCATTTTTTCAATTGCAAAAATAATGGAAAATATTTGTTAGTATTTAAATTTAGTATGTAAGTATGATTGTAATTGTTTTTTATGTTTAAAACTAATTTAGAAGACTGGTAGTATTTTTTATAATATGGTCCTCTTGCTTTAGTTCTAAATTTGATCAGGTATGCCCTTTGCTTTATTAGTCATTACTTAATGACTAAAGCACTTATTTGTTAAGAGGTCATAATTACTGTTGAATCTAAAAAATTGAAATTTATGTTGGAGATGAAATGAAAAAATATAGTTGTCTTATTGTTTTATGTGGAAATATTATGTTGTTATCGGGATGTTCAACATGGTCAGGTGCATTTGGATTTTAATTATTAAGATTATGAGAGCTCTTGCGTTAGTCAAAATTTGGTCAATTATGACCTTTGATTTGTAAGATATTACTTAAAGTTAAATGACCTCCTTTCGCAAGAGGTCTATTGTGTGTTTTTGAGCTTTGTTCTTATTTTCTAAAGTAAAAACGATTGAAAAAGATAAGCAAAAATAAACTGATGTGTTGAAATACATTGGTTTATTTTAGTAGAAATTTTAATTTTTTTGCTTTAAAAACTAAACGAATCGGTAAAACTTTCCATTAATTTTTATATCAACATATTTGACCTGTTTTTCTGGACAGGGCATCAGTGAAACATTTAGCCCCATATCAGTTAAAGTTTCACCGTCTAGACTCCATGTATCTACTTCACATGAATGACCATCTTTAGTTGTGATTTTTACTTCATTAATCAGCATATCAGGGAACCCAATAGGTTTACCTAAACTTATTGATTCTATCAAGGTAGGCTTATCCAAATTCATACTGTACATAAAGTTTAAACGCGGGACAGAATCATTATAACAATCCACACTGTATTCGTTAGCGCCACAACTCTCAACGACTGGGATGGATTGAGAATCTGACTGTGTATTGGCTGTTTTTGAGTGCTGTAATTCAGCTGCTGTAATAGAGGGGTTAGTCTCCAGAGTAGATAGTTGACTTGCTTCAGGTTGAGACACCT
>WNDP01000163.1 GCA_009912575.1 Acinetobacter bereziniae | reverse complement strand
ACTTCCTGAATAACCATCATTTTAAAGGCAAAAGAATCATCTCTCTGAGTACGTTTAACTCTTTGGCTTTGTTCATGTTCCATAAAATAAGTTTCCTATGTGTAAACTTATTTCAGGACGGGACACATGAAAATTAAAAAAAGCCAATATAGATCATTGGCTTTTGAAGTACGAATCAATTCTTAACTATACAATGGTGGATGAACTTCTTCTTGGAAACTTTCCATTCCATAATCATCCGCCAATTTTTCCTTCCAATATGCAACAATCTTAGTGTAATCAATCTCATCTGGATGAAAATCAGCTTTATAGTAAGATAGATATTCAGGAATCAATGAAATCAACATTTTAGAAATCATATAAATTCCAAAAATATTTTGTGGTACTTTCGGCAAACTTTTTTTCCAGTCTTGCATGAATAAACGTGTTGCTGAATAAAACGTTAAACTTGCAAAACCTGTGGTTACATTGCGCATTACTGTACGACGAGTACGGTCATCCTTATAAATCGCTTGATATACATCAAAAGCCACTGAACGATGCTCGATTTCCTCAATGGCATGCCATACCCAAAGTTTTACAGCATCATCATCCAAAGTACTCAACACTTCAGGATGTCGAAGAATATAACCACCCAATAAGGCAGTAAAGTGTTCAAAAGCCGCAGTGACTGCAAGCTGTAATTTTGGATGCACACTTTTTATAAATGCATCTCGACGTGCTAACCATGCTTGGAAACTATCTAGGTTATAGTCATCACGACGCCATGCATCATTAAATTCTGTATGTGCCTTGGAATGCATCGCTTCTTGCCCAATGAAGGCAGCAATTTGCGCTTGCAGTTTTTCATCTGTGATTTTGTCACGCACATTACGTACACTATGTACAAAGAATTGCTCACCGATTGGAAAAGTCGAAGATAATGCCGTGAGTAAATGCGACATTACGGGTGAATTCGCAAAAAAGTGTCTACGAATGGCTTTAGGGTTAAAGCTTGGTTTACGGACTTTAATACCAATAGCTTTAGGACGATTTAAATATGTTTTTTCTGCCGTCGCTTGAACTGTTGACATCGGTCTAATCCTACATTTGTCTGAATTTAATCTATATTGGCACAATCTCAATATTTGTATATTGCAGAATCCTTCATTGAGTAGCAAAAATGCTCAGTGTGTCAGAAAAGTCAGATGAATAGTGGCAAAAGCCTCTTTAAAAAATAAAATATAAATATAAAAATTAATACCTTATAATAAAAACCAAACTCTTATAATGATTTGTATTTTGTCACTAAAACCAACAAAGTTCCGACAAAAAACAAAACCTGCAATAAGCAGGCTTTAGAAATTGATCTTTAAATGTTAAGTCGTTACAAATCAAACATCAAGGTAATCTAAAATACCTTCGGCTGCTTCACGACCTTCCCAGATTGCGGTAACAACCAAGTCAGAACCACGAACCATATCACCACCCGCAAAGATTTTTGGGTTAGAGGTTTGGAATTTGAATTCTTGCTTTTCAGCAGCAAGCACTCGACCAGAACCATCTAAGTTAATATTTGCGCCAGCGAACCAGTCCGCTGGAGAAGTACGGAAACCAAAAGCAAGCAGTACAGCATCTGCTGGTAAAACTTCTTCAGAACCTGGAATCGGTTCAGGGCTACGACGACCACGGCTATCTGGATCACTCAGTTGAGTCGTTACAAATTTAACACCTGTAACTTTTCCATTTTCACCCACAATTTCAATCGGTTGACGATTAAACTGAAAGTCTACGCCTTCTTCACGTGCATTCTTCACTTCACGGCGAGAACCTGGCATGTTTTCTTCATCACGACGGTAAGCACAAGTGACCGTTTCAGCACCTTGACGGATTGAAGTACGGTTACAATCCATCGCAGTATCACCACCGCCAAGAACGATGACTTTTTTGCCCTGAACACTGATGTATTCAGATGGATCTTTTTCCCAGCCTTGTGTATGGTTTACATTGGCGATCAAGAAATCTAGCGCATCATAAACGCCATCAAAATCTTCACCTGCAAAGCCGTCTTTCATATAGGTATACGTTCCCATACCCATGAATACTGCATCATAGTCTGCAAGTAATTGGTCAATGGTGATGTCTGTACCAATTTCAGTATTCAAGCGGAATTCAACACCCATACCAGTGAAGATCTCACGGCGGCGTTTCATTACATCCTTTTCCATTTTGAATTCTGGAATACCAAATGTAAGCAAACCACCGATTTCAGGACGTTTGTCAAAAACAACAGGTCTTACCCCATTACGCACCAAAATATCCGCACAACCTAAACCTGCTGGGCCTGCACCAATAATTGCAACTTTTTTGTCGGTCCATTTTACTGAAGACATATCTGGACGCCAGCCTAAAGCAAAAGCCGTATCGTTGATATATTTTTCAGCATTACCAATCGTCACTGCACCAAAACCATCGTTCAGCGTACAAGCACCCTCACATAAACGATCTTGTGGGCAAACACGGCCACAGACTTCTGGCAATGTATTGGTTTGATGACAGAGCTCTGCAGCTTGGAAAATACGTCCTTCTGCAATGAGCTTTAACCAGTTTGGAATATAGTTATGTACTGGACATTTCCATTCACAATACGGGTTACCACAACCTAAACAACGGTGGGTTTGGTTTGCTGCCACTTCCGCTGTAAAAGGTTTATAAATTTCCACAAACTCTGCTTTGCGGACATTAATATCTTTTTTCTCTGGATCTTGGCGTGCTACATCCAGAAATTGAAAGTCATTATTTAGGCGCTCTGCCATGTCTCTCTCCGTGGGTGAGCGTGGATAACTTTTTCACTTGTGTATATCTATGAAGTTATCCACACCTACCTAAAATATGAGTAGTGGAATTATTGTGGATCTGCTTGAGTTGTCTTCAAAAGCGTTTGCAAATTAGCAGCTTTTGGTTTCACAAGCCAGAATTTACGGCTATAGAAATCAAACTCGTTGCGGATCTTGTACGCCCAAGCACTACCTGTTTCAGCAATATGTTCATCTAAGATGCGAAGAAGGAATTCTTGATGTTCTTCCATCGCTTCTGTAGAAATACGGTTTAACTCAATTAATTCGTGGTTGTAGTAATCGACAAAGTCATTATCCAAGTCAAGTACATAAGCAAAACCACCAGTCATACCTGCACCAAAGTTGTGACCAACTTTGCCGAGCACAGTCACGATACCGCCAGTCATATATTCACAGCAATGGTCGCCAGCGCCTTCGATAACAGCAAATGCGCCAGAGTTACGTACAGCGAAACGCTCACCTACTGTACCTGCTGCAAATAATTTACCGCCTGTCGCACCGTACAAACATGTATTACCAATAATCGCTGTTTCTTGGGTTTGGAATGGTGAACCTTTTGGTGGGAAAATCGAAACTCGACCACCTGCCATACCTTTACCAACGTAATCGTTTGCATCACCTTCAAGGCTAATATGCAAACCACCCGCATTCCAAACACCTAACGATTGTCCCGCTGTACCTGTTAAATTCACTTTAACTGGGTGTGCTTCCATACCCAAGTTGCCATAACGTTTTGCGATTTCACCAGACAAACGTGCACCAATTGAACGGTCACAGTTACCAACAGTAAAATGGAATGCCCCACCAGTACTTGCTTCAATTGCAGGCAACATTTCAGCTACCATTTTCTCAGCAAGAATACCTTTATCAAAGGGTTCATTACCTTGTACTTGGCAATATTGTGCTTTCCCTTCCGCAGATGGATGAGATTCTAACAATGCACTTAGGTCTAAGTGCGCATGTTTTTCTGTTTCACCTGGCAGCATTTCCAACAGATCAGTACGACCAATCAAGTCTTTTAATGATGCTACACCTAGTGCTGCCAACCATTCGCGAGTTTCTTCCGCAATAAAGTGGAAGAAATTAATCAGCATTTCTGGCTCGCCAATATAGTGCTCTTGACGCAAATGATCTTGTTGCGTTGCAACACCTGTTGCACAGTTGTTCAAATGACAAATACGCAGGTATTTACAGCCTAAAGCAATCATTGGTGTTGAACCAAAGCCAAAGCTTTCTGCACCCAAAATCGCTGCTTTTACAACGTCTAGGCCCGTTTTCAAACCACCATCTGTTTGTACACGAACTTTGCCACGCAAGTCATTCACACGAAGTGCTTGATGCGCTTCAGAAAGACCCAATTCCCATGGTGAACCTGCATGATGAATTGAAGATAATGGCGAAGCAGCTGTACCACCGTCATAACCAGAAATAGTAATGAAGTCAGCATATGCCTTAGCAACACCAGCAGCAATTGTACCTACGCCAGGCTCTGAAACCAGTTTCACCGAAACCATCGCTTGAGGATTGACTTGTTTTAAGTCAAAAATCAATTGTGATAAATCTTCGATTGAATAAATATCATGGTGTGGTGGTGGAGAAATCAATGTCACACCAGGCACTGAGTAACGTAAACGGGCAATTAGACCATTCACTTTACCACCAGGTAACTGACCACCTTCGCCAGGCTTCGCACCTTGGGCTACTTTAATCTGTAAAACTTCAGCAGAAGTTAAATATGCTGGAGTTACCCCAAAACGACCTGATGCGATTTGCTTAATTTTAGAGTTACGGATTGTGCCATAACGTGCAGGATCTTCACCGCCCTCACCAGAGTTTGAACGACCACCAATGGTGTTCATTGCGATTGCAATCGCTTCATGCGCCTCAGGAGATAAAGCACCTAGAGACATACCTGCTGAGTCAAAACGTGGCAAAATTTCTTCAACTGACTCGACGGCTTCTAAAGGAATAGAATGATCCGTTTTCAGCTTCAATAAATCACGGATTGTGGCAATTGGACGAGTATTGACCAGTTCAGCATATTCTTTAAAGTCAGCATAATTGCCTGAACGTACTGATTTATGCAGTGCATTGATCACATCAGGGTTAAATGCGTGATATTCCTTATCGAATACAAACTTCAATAAACCGCCTTGCTCAATTGGCTTACGTGCTTTCCAAGCAATCTCAGCTAATTTTTTCAAGTCATTTTCAAGGTCTACAAATGTTGCCCCTTTGATGCGACTTGGTACACCTGTAAAGCATTTACTTACAACTTCTTCAGACAGACCAACTGCTTCAAACAACTGTCCGCCACGATAAGATGCAACTGTTGAAATCCCCATTTTCGAGAGGACTTTAAGTAGACCTTTATCGATACCTTTGCGGAAATTGGCTTGTGCATGAATTGGATCACCCAATAGTTCACCTTTTGCAATCAAGTCATTGATTACATCGTAAGCTAGATATGGATAAATCGCCGTAGCACCGAAACCTAAGATCACCGCAAACTGATGCACATCACGAGCTAGTGCTGTTTCTACAATGATATTTGCATCTGTACGCAAACCTGCATTGATCAAGAAATGATGAATAGCACCTGTCACCATGGCCGCATTTGCAGGTAAAAAGCCTTCACGAATTTTACGATCAGAAATAATTAGTAAAGTTTTTCCATCACGAATCGCCTGTGCAGACTCTTCACAAATTCGGCTTATAGCAGACTCTAAACCTTCCGCTTCAGGATAGTTCAAATCGATATCTGCGATTTCATATCCTTTACGACCCAGTGTACGAATCTGGTGCATTTTTGAATTAGACAATACAGGACTTGAGACGATCAAACGATCTGCATGTTCTGGGCCTTGTTCAAATACATTTTGCTCACGACCAAAGCATGTTTCCAATGACATTACGATAGATTCACGTAATGGATCGATTGGTGGATTGGTCACTTGGGCAAATTGCTGACGGAAATAATCAGTCACATGACGCACTTGACGCGACAACACAGCCATAGGTGTATCATCACCCATTGAACCTACTGCTTCTTGACCACTTTCAGCGATTGGACGAAGCAGTTGATCACGCTCTTCAAATGTCACCATAAACATTTTTTGAGCTGCTTTCAGGGCATCACCTTTCAAGCCTTGATCACACAAATATTCTTCAAGTTCTGGGCTGCCTTGCAGGCGAATTGAATTTTCACGCAACCATTCACGATATGGACGCATTTTTTTCAAGTGATTACTGACGTCTTTGGTATCCAGCATTTTGCCTGTGAATGTATCAATCACAAGAATCTGCCCCGGACCTACACGACCCTTGGATACCACATCTTCAGGTTCATAACCCCAAACACCAATTTCTGATGCCAAAGTGATATAACCATTTTTAGTGATCACCCAACGTGCAGGACGTAAGCCATTACGGTCAAGCATACAAATCGCATGACGGCCATCTTGAATCACTAGACCTGCTGGACCATCCCACGCTTCCATATGCTTAGAGTTAAACTCATAAAATGCACGCAAGTCTGCATCTAAAGTTTCAACGTTTTGCCAAGCTGGTGGTACAAGCATGCGCAATGCACGGAACAAGTCCATACCACCGCCAACAAGAAGCTCAAGCATATTGTCCATGCTTGATGAATCTGAACCTGTACGGTTTACAATCGGATTAAGCTCAGTGATCCCTGGTAATAAAGGGTTTTCGAACTTTGGTGTACGTGCTACAGCCCAGTTACGGTTTGCTGTAATGGTATTGATTTCACCATTATGGGCCAAATAACGGAAAGGCTGTGCCAATGGCCAACGAGGCAAAGTATTGGTAGAGAAACGTTGATGGAAAACAACAATATGTGAATCCAAACGTTCATCAGCAAGGTCTGTATAGAATTCTGCAATATATGCAGGCATCATCAAACCTTTATAGCTGATTACCGTAGAGCACAATGTAGTGACATAGAAATATGGGTCAGCAGTCAACTGTTGTTCAGCACGACGACGCGCCATAAGTAACTTACGGTTAAACTCAACCTCAGTTACGCCCATTGGGCAGTTGACAAAAATTTGTTCGAACGCAGGCAAAGACTGCATTGCAATTGAACCCAATGCATCATTATTGGTGGGAATAACACGCCAGCCAATCACACGACAACCTTCATCCTCAATTTCTTTAGTGAGAATATTTTTCGCATGCGCTGCAAGAGCAGGATCTAAGTTTAAGAATACTGTACCAACTGCAAATACTTCACTCAGTGTAATGTCACTGATTTTCTTTGCTTCTTCACGGAAAAATGCTTTCGGCATGGCCAAGAGTAAACCACAACCATCACCGGTCTTACCATCTGCGGCAATACCACCTCGGTGTGTCATACAACTTAGACTATGAATCGCGGTCTTGACTAAATCATGACTCGCATCACCCTGCATATGGGCGATCAAGCCGAAACCACAGTTATCTTTAAACTCATCCGGTTGGTATAAACCTTGAGCGGGAGCTACAGTATTAGGCGATGGCATGTGCATAGCGTACCCTTCTTTCTACATAGGCCCATGAGGGCGAAAAACATTCAAACACTCAATTACGATTTTTAAGTATTTTCGTATACCAAGTAAACACTTAGTCTAAATCGAATACCAGTCCGTTTTTACTTTAATTGCAAAATTGTTTTACAGCTTTCGCACTGAAATAAAGCACTAACCATGACTTAAAATCGCACACCAACTAAATCATTTCGCTCCAAAATAGGGACAATCAACTCAATTAGCGCAACAATAAAGCAAAAAATATGCCAGTTTTTATTTTTGTTCACCAAATCGCTAAAATACAGTGAAATAAAGAGATTAAATTAATTGTTCTATTTCTGATCGATGTGTTTTTAGCACCATTTTTGTGCAAATTAAAGATTAATAGACCAATCTTGCTTCATTTTAGCGCCACTTTAATTAAATGGGTCGCTGACTTCATGTTCCACAGGCTTCTTCTCAGCTGATGCTCCACTAGATTCCTTAGCATTGCCTGCTGATTGTGTGGTTGAATTAGATTTTTGTACATCAACAACTTTACCTGAAGCATCACGACGGGTAATGGTTGTTTTCGTGGTTTCATTGGCTGTACCTGATGAATTAGTCAATGATGATAAAGCTGCTTTGGCTTGAGCCAGTACAGTTTCATCGACTACAGGTAAAGGTGCCGATTTCAATTTAATTTCATAAAGTTTATTGGCATTGACCATTTCATCTGAACCAAGATCATTGACCAAAGAAGCATATTTTTCAAATTGAATAGGTTGAGGATGTACAGAAGCAGGTAATTTGAAATTTAATTGTTGTAATTGTGCTTTGGCTTGATCATCATTTTTAAATAGACCATAAGCCAAGACATATTGTTCAGTTTGGTTTTCACCACTTAAACGGAAATAAATAAAATTTTTACGATCCGCTTGTTTTTGTAAAAAGCTTTGGATGACATCCTCATTTGATGCCTTAAATAATTCTACAGTCCATGCTTTTTTATTTTCTTGGAAAAACTTTGTACCGCGAAATTCTGCATCATGATTGCCAGCAGTCACCACACGTGTAGTCATTTCAAGTGGACGTACCTCATCCATTAAAGCACCTAAATGCGCAGTTGCAGCCACTTTTTCAGGTTGAATCTGCACTTGAGATTCTTCAATTGGATTCTCAACAGTCACTAAGGCTTTAGTATCTGTAACTGCCCAAAAAATCACAGCAATCACGAGACACAGCAATCCACCAATCAACCAAATATATTGTTGAATATTTTGCCAAGTTGTACGAATTGCTGTCATTTGAACACTTACCTTTTGTCTATATTTGATTGGCTAAAATCGCTTGTTTCATCAACTCAACATCAAAATCATTGGTGATGACGGCTTGCCCAAGTTGCTTCATCAATATTAAACGAAGTTGACCATTTAACACTTTTTTATCGTGTGACATATATGCCAAAAATTCATCTAATGGAATTTGTGGACATGCTACAGGTAATTGTGCACGTTGTATGATTTTTTTTGTACGTGCTAAATCATCAGATGAAATCCATCCCATACGATGAGATAGATCTGCCGCCATGACCATTCCTGTTGCAACGGCTTCTCCATGTAACCAAACCCCATAACCAAGATAAGATTCAATGGCGTGCCCAAAAGTATGGCCCAAATTTAACAACGCACGCTCACCTTGTTCTTTCTCATCATTGGCCACAATACGTGCTTTATGTGCACAAGAACGATATACAGCTTCTGCCAATAATACAGAATCTTGAGCAATCAACCCATCCATATGTCGTTCTAGCCAACTGAGAAAATCCACATCTCCCAACAAGGCATATTTAATCACCTCAGCCAAACCTGCTGAAAGTTCCCGTGGAGGTAGGGTTTTAAGTTGTGCCATATCAGCCAAAACCACTTGGGGTTGCTGAAATGCACCAATCATATTTTTACCTAATGGATGGTTAATGCCTGTTTTCCCGCCCACACTTGAATCTACTTGGGACAAGAGTGTGGTTGGCACTTGGATAAAATAAACACCACGTTGAAAACATGCTGAAGCAAAACCTGCCATGTCTCCAATCACTCCACCACCCAAAGCCAAAACCGTACAATCACGATTAAAACCAGCTTCAAGCAAAGCATCAAAAATCAAATTGAGATGTTCAATATTCTTATATTTTTCGCCATCTGGAAGGACGCATGTTGCAACTTGTTTCCCCAATTGTTGAACTGCTTCAACATAATGCGACAAATACAAGGGTTGAACGGTAGTGTTGGTCACCACCATCACTTGGCGCCCTTTAATATAAGGTTCAAGTAATTCTTGAGGATTTAAATGGCTTCCAATAAAAATTGGATAGCGACGTTCACCCAGTTCAACATGTAAAGTTTGCATGATCCTGCCAAATAACAATGAATGATAATTTACCGATTAAACAATTTCTTTCGAAACAATTAACTGCAATATTTTTAGTGCCAAGTCTCGCGCAGCACCCTGATTGGTTTCAATAATATAATGTGCAACATCTCGATACAATGGATCACGGATTTTAAGTAAATCTCTTAATTTTTGCTCAGGATTTTCCACTTGTAGCAAGGGGCGATTTTTATCACGATGGGTTCGTAACAATTGAATTTCTACCGGTGTATATAAATAAATCACGATACCACGGTGTTTAAGGTATTCTCGATTCATCGCTTGAGTAACAGCACCACCGCCTGTTGCCACCACTAAATTATTTTTTGAAGTTAAATCATCAATGACGATGGTTTCTCTGGTACGGAAACCTTGCTCACCCTCTTTTTCAAAAATCCAAGGGATGGATGCGCCTGTTTTTCTTTCTATTTCATGATCGCTGTCTAAAAATTCACGACTTAACAGTTCCGCAAGATGCCGACCGACTGTTGTTTTTCCCGCTCCCATGGGCCCTACCAAATAAATATTTGGCAGGGTTTCAAACTCTTTGCTTGGCAAGGAGTCACCTATCGAATTGCTTTCATTGAAACTATATTAATGATTTCTCGTACG
>WNDP01000162.1 GCA_009912575.1 Acinetobacter bereziniae | reverse complement strand
TATGGCACAGGAAGGATGGAGTGTTCAAAGATTATTAAGAATTATTCAGGTGAATTTATTTGAAAGAAAATTGCTGAAATATTTATTTTTGCCAGATAAAAAGTGGTTAAAGCAAGAAGAACCTCAACTGAGGTTCTTCTTGTGATATTTGTGGGACAGCAGTGACTCACGATGCCTTTTTTAATTTGATTTTTAGAGTCAGAAAGAATGGCAATATTCGTGACTTCTGAACCTGTTCCTGCGGTAGTCGGTAATACAATCAGAGGAAGACCTTTTTGACTGACTTTGTTTTCGCCAAAAAAGCTTTCCAAAGGCTCATGATTGTTGCCATAAATTGCTATACATTTTGCGGTATCAATAACACTTCCACCGCCAATTGCAATCACGCCATTATATTGATCTTGCTCAAAGAATTTTTTGGATTGCAAAACCACTTCAATTTCAGGCTCAGGAGTAATGTCTGCATAAATTGAAAATTCAATATGTGTTGTTGTAAAAGATCGGTAATAGGCGTTAATGAACCTGAATTTAAGATGCCATGATCAGTCAGTATTAAAACTTTAGACATATTTAAATCATGGCAGTATTTGGCTAACTGTTTGGATGCATTAAAGCCAGTCACTAATTTATGCGCAGACTTGAATGTATGAATCGGCATCTTTATTCCATTAAGAAGTACAATTTTTTGTGTTTTAAGCAATTGCTGTGCCAATTATTTTTAACTATATAAATCAATTGTTTGAATATTTTATAAATGATTTTATATGATATTTTTCATTATTTATGAAAAATATCATAAATTCATGATCAATTTTTCCATCATCGCAATTGAAGTTCAGTTCTGGTTTAGCGTATGTACTGTGGTCATTTTTTTGATCATGAATGGAATAGATTAGTTGAACTTTGAAAACAGAAGAATATGTTGAAAGTGCTAAAAGCATATTTCTATGCAATAAAAAAGCCCCGATCTTTCGATCAGGGCTTTTTGAATTTGGAGCGGGAAAGGAGAGACTCCAACTCTCGCCCCCAACCTTGGCAAAATACGAAATGGAAATAGTTGTTATTAGATGATTCCAAAATTCCCACTTATAGTCCTGATTTGAATTTGATAGAAAAAACATGGATTGGAATAACGGGTTTAAGAAATTTATGGATATAGATTGTATTGAAATCTTATTGTTTGATGTTGACTATTCATTTGAATTTTTTGATTTTAATTTTATCTCCGCATCAAATATTTTTAAAAGTGTTGACTTTGCTTTTTATTTAACCAACAATCATTACATAGTTCTGGAATGGATTCCAATATGTTGGAAAAATCAAAAACTCCTGCATTGACACGGGCATTAGACATTTTAAATTTTATTTCTGCACATGGGGCTTGTTCAGTACTTCAAATTCAAGAGGCGCTGAATATTCCTAAAAGCTCTATCTACAATATTCTAGAGGAATTATGTCGTCAGAATTATTTGATTAAAAGTAATGACGGTTCTTATTCATTATGGCTAAAAGTAGTCGAGCTCTCTAATCAAGTTCTCGTACAAATGGATTTGCGTGCAATTGCAAAACCTTATTTGACTGACTTAATGCTAGCAACAGGTCTAATGTGTCATTTAGGCGTTTTAGATCAAAAAGCAGCTTATTATGTCTTAAAAATAGAAAGTAATTCTTCTATTCGCGTGCATTCTTATGAAGGTAAGCGTTTAGCTTTGGAACGCTCAGGAATTGGTAAATGCCTTTTAGCATTTCAGCCTGAGGATTTAATTCAACAAACCATACAAAATCTTAATTTTATTGCTAAGACCGAAAATTCTATTATGAGTATCGAGGCTTATTTACAAGAATTAGATCTTATTAGAAAAAAAGGATGGAGCTTCGATAATAGCGAAGATGTTGAAGGCGTTCGTTGTATAGCAGCTCCAATTTTTAATTCACATAATACTTTAGAGGCGGCGATTTCAATCGTAGGTGCCTCAATACAAATCAATGAAAATAATCAGGAAGAATTAGTGAGATTAACTACGGAATGCGCTCGAAAAATTTCACTAAAAATCGGTGCAAGAATAAATCAATACTAAGGAGCTTAAAGATGACAAGGACGTTACCAAAAATAAAAGAGATTCGTGCTTATTTTATGGGTGGAGCGACTGCGGATAAGAGCAAAGGTGAAGGTGGTGCGGATTACCATGATCAAGGAGGAAACCATTGGATTGATGATCATATTGCAACACCGATGAGTAAATATAAATCTTATGAGCAATCACGCCAATCTTTCGGAATTAATGTTTTAGGCACATTAATTGTTGAAGTTGAAGCAGATAACGGACAAATGGGATTTGCAGTATCTACTGGCGGTGAAATGGGATGTTTCATTGTAGAAAAACATCTTAACCGTTTTATTGAAGGGCGTTGTGTTTCGGATATTAAACTTATTCATGATCAAATGATGAATGCTACGATGTACTACAGTGGTTCAGGTGGTTTGGTGATGAATACCATTTCCTGTGTCGATTTAGCCCTATGGGATTTATTCGGTAAAGTGCTTGACCTGCCTGTTTATAAGTTGTTGGGTGGAGCAGTTCGTGACGAAATCCAATTCTATGCAACAGGTGCGCGACCAGATTTAGCCAAAGAAATGGGCTTTATTGGTGGCAAAATGCCAACGCATTGGACACATGATGGCGATGCGGGAATTCGTAAAGATGCTGAAATGGTGAAACACTACCGTGAAAAATGTGGTGATGATTTCTGGTTGATGCTTGATTGTTGGATGAGTCAGGACGTTAATTACGCTGTAAAATTGGCATATGCATGCGCACCTTATAACTTGAAGTGGATCGAAGAATGCTTGCCACCACAACAATACGAAGGTTATCGTGAATTAAAACGCCAAGCTCCTCCAGGTATGATGGTGACGACAGGAGAACATCACGGTACAGTTCAATCATTCCGTACATTGTCAGAAACAGGCATTGATATCATGCAACCTGATGTAGGCTGGTGCGGCGGTTTAACGACTTTAATTGAAATTGCAGCAATTGCAAAATCACGTGGCCAATTGGTTGTACCGCACGGTTCATCGGTATATTCACACCATGCTGTAATAACCTTTACCAATACACCATTCAGTGAATTCTTAATGACTAGCCCAGACTGTTCAGATTTACGTCCACAATTTGACCCAGTCTTGGTGAATGAACCTGTGCCAGTAAACGGTAAGATTCATAAATCAGTATTGGATAAACCAGGCTTTGGTGTGGAATTAAATAAAAATTTGGAATTAACACGGCCTTATCTACATTAGTCGCTTTATAACAAGACCTGCTCTTAAGGATAAGAGCAGCTATAAATAAAAAATATGCAGGAGTACAAATAAATGAATCATATTTTGCTAGATGCAATGCTAAAACTAAATTTCGCTTAGTGCCATTGATGTAGCGTTTATATGTCTTGGCTTTTTTAGACCGTACCAATATCGGTTTTGCTAAAAAATAGGCATATCAATTAGATACAGGTTTAAGGAATGAAATTTTTTATTTTCGGTGGTTTTGTTGCGCCAATCATATGTATCAAAGCAGCAACGCTAATCAATCGTGATTTGCTGGTTTGATTTTACTTGGCAGCGTTGTGTTTGTTGATGTAGTTGCTGTGTTTTTATTGACAAATACGCATAAAAATAACTTTTCATCTCTCTCATTTAAATAAGGAAATTGAACTCAATGAACTTACCAAACAACTTTAAGAAGAATATTGCGGCTAAGCAAACCCAATATGGGATGTGGTTAAGTACAGCATCTCCATATGTAGCAGAGATTGCGGCTACATCGGAATACGATTGGTATTTAATTGATGGAGAACATGCTCCAAATACAATCCAAAGCTTACATGGACAATTGCAAGCAATGGCACCGTACAAAGGTCATCCTGTGGTACGTGTAGTAGAGGGAACCAAAGCCAATATCAAACAAGCTTTAGATATTGGCGCACAAACTTTACTGATTCCAATGGTGGATACTGCTGAACAAGCACAAGAAGTTGTTGATGCAACACGCTATGCGCCACAAGGTACACGTGGTGTTGGTGCAGGTGTTGCGCGTGCTGCACGCTGGGGGCGTGTAGAAAATTATATGGCAAAAGCCAATGAAGATATCTGCATACTTATTCAAGTTGAAAGTAAAATTGCTGTTGAAAACTTAAATGAAATTTTAAAAGTTGAAGGTATCGATGGCGTATTTATTGGTCCTGCAGACTTATCAGCATCGTTAGGCTATCCAGATCAAGCAGAACATGAAAATGTACAAGCGGTTATCAAAAAATCGATTGATAAAATTCTTGCATCAGGCAAAGCAGTCGGCTTTTTAGCACCCGATCCTGCTGTGGCTAAACGAGCAATTGAATGGGGTGTGACCTTTATTGCAGTAGGTGTAGACACCATGCTGTATACCCAAGCACTTGATGACCGCTTAAATTTGTTCAAACAAAGCAATACTAACCTTGAAGTGAAATCTAGTTACTAAAAGAGATAACTCAAAAACGTAAAAGGAAAGACACTATGACATTAGAAAGCTATCAACATTATATTAATGGTCAGTTTGTCACATCTACCGATCATTTTACCGTGGAAAACCCAGCCAATCAGGATGTATTGGCTTATATTCCAAGTGCAACCCAATCAGATATAGACGCAGCAATTGAACGTGCACAATATTTAAAAAAAATTGCCAAAAAAATTCGTGAGAATGTACCACGTTTAGCACGCATTATTGTAGAAGAGCAAAGTAAAGTCGCTTCACTTGCAGAAGTAGAAGTGAATTTCACAGCTGATTACTTAGACTATATGGCGGAATGGGCGCGCCGTTTAGAAGGTGAAATTATTCAAAGTGATCGTGCGAATGAACAGATCTTCTTGTTCCGTAAACCACTCGGTGTAGTTGCAGGGATTCTGCCTTGGAATTTCCCCTTCTTCTTAATCGCACGCAAAATGGCACCAGCATTACTCACTGGTAATACTATAGTCATTAAACCAAGTGAAGAAACCCCAATTAACTGTTTTGAATTTGCAAAATTAGTTGCAGAAACTGATTTACCAGCAGGCGTATTTAACGTTTTAGGCGGAAAAGGCGAGGTGAGTGGTTTACTTTCTTCAAGTAGCGAAGTCGATATGATTAGCTTCACTGGGAGTATTGCAACAGGTAGTCGCATTCAGGCAGCTTCAGCACCTAATATCACTAAATTAAATCTAGAGCTCGGTGGTAAAGCACCCGCGATTGTATTGAATGATGCCAACCTTGATTTAGCTGTCAATGCTATTTGGAATTCACGAGTTATTAACATCGGGCAAGTCTGTAACTGTGTAGAACGTGTTTATGTACAACGTGATATTGCAGACCAATTTATTGAAAAAGTAACAGCATTGATGCAAAGCACACAATATGGCGATCCAAGCAAAATGAATGATCTACATATGGGTTCATTAATTAATCAGCAAGGCTTAAATAAGATTGATACACAAGGTTAAACAGGCGATTGAACAAGGTGCGAAAGTTGTAACAGGTGGAAATATTGCCGATCTTGGACAAGGGTATCACTACCAACCAACTGTACTGATTAACTGTAACAACAGCATGAATATCTTACATAAAGAAATCTTTGGGCCTGTGTTACCAATTGCGATTGTAGATGATTTAGATCAAGCAATTGAATACTCAAATGACTGTGAATATGGCTTAACGTCATCGATCTTTAGTCAAAACATTAACTCAGTAATGCAAGCATGTCGAGAATTGTCATTTGGTGAAACTTATGTAAATCGCGAGCACTTTGAAGCGATGCAAGGTTTTCATGCGGGTGTTAGAAAGTCAGGTGTTGGTGGTGCAGATGGGAAGCATGGATTATATGAATATATGCATACCCATGTAGTTTATATGCAGAACTAATCAACTCAACCTAATCATCAAGACTAAAGATTTATAGCGTAAGTGACAGGGACGTCAGCGCTATAAATTGATTAAAAATACAGCACTTTGCTGTGTTTACGGGATTACTTTGCGATAAGGAAATCGAACATGCTTCAACCACATTATATTTTAGACAGCCATATTCATCTATTTGATGCTTCACGTGCTGAAGGTATCCCTTGGCCTGTTGCAGGCGAATTAATTTATCAAACTTATCTTGCAGATGACGTTGAAAAGGCTTTGACGCCTTTAATGATCAATAAAGCAATAGCAATCGAAGCAAGTGCTTGGTTTTCAGATAACCAATGGTTACTCAATCAAGTAAATCAATCAGATTTTTATGTAGGCTGTGTGGGCAATTTAGATATCAATAGCCCTAAGTTTAGCAAGCAATTTGAACAGTTTAAATATCAAGAGAAATATCTTGGAATTCGTTACGGTAATTTGTGGGGGCGTAACTTAAAACACATTTGTACTCAGCAATCGGTATTACAGCATCTTAAACAATTGGCACAAGCGAATAAATCATTAGATGTTGCTAATCCTGATATTGAGTTACTTGAAGCAGTCCTGAGCATTAAGCAGCAACTGCCTGAATTGAGTGTCATCATTGACCATTTACCGAATATTCAATTGATTGATGAACAATCACAATACTTAAAGTTAATTCAACAACTTGCTCGGATGGAAAAAACATACGTTAAATTTTCTGAAATTATTCAGTTGGAACATGCTCAACAACGATTTGATGTGGAGTTATACCATCAAGGATTAGATCGAATTGTTGAGTGTTTTGGGGTATCGAAAATCATGTTTGGTAGCGATTACCCTAATAGTGAGTATTTAGGACCAGTCACTAGCATTATGCAATTGGTACAGGACTATTGTGAGGGAATGTCACAAACAGAAGTCGATCAATTGTTTTATCAAACAGCAATAAAAGCCTATTCATTAACAATTGAAGTTGAGGTGAAATAATGAAAATTATAGCGAATAGAATGCAAGTGAATATGGGGCAGGAAGCCGAATATAAGCGACGTCATGATGAAATTTGGCCAGAATTATCGCAGTTATTAAAAGAACATGGCATTCATGAATATCGCATATTTTTAGATGAAGAAACATGTGCATTATTTGCCATATTAATGGTGGAAAATCCTGATCGTTTAATTGATCTTCCATCGAATCCAATCATGCAGAAGTGGTGGGCATACATGAAAGATATCATGCCATCAAATTCAGACTTTTCACCTGTCAGTACCGAGTTAAAAGAAGTGTTTTACCTTCCATAAATTAATAAGGAGATTAACATGGAATTAATTGTTTTAGGTGTGTTCTTACACTTTGTTGGCGGCTTCGCATCAGGAAGTTTTTATATTCCTTATAATAAAGTTAGTGGGTGGAGTTGGGAAAGCTATTGGATCATGGGAGGAATATTCTCATGGCTAATCGTTCCTGCGATTGCAGCATACTTAACCGTTCCCCATTTTTTTGACATCATTTTAACAGCAAACTCTAAAACCTTATTTTGGACATATATTTTTGGGGTGCTATGGGGAATCGGTGGTTTAACATTTGGCTTAACCATGCGTTACTTAGGTTTATCACTTGGTATGACCATTGTTTTGGGACTATGTTCCGTATTCGGAGCAATTATCCCGCCGATTTACAAAGATTTATTTACTACGCAAACAGAAAATACGTTCACTGCATTAATACATAGTAATGGCGGTAGTTTGATTATCTTGGGTGTAATCATCACGATTATCGGGATTTCAATTTGTGGTAAAGCAGGCATGATCAAAGAACGAGAAGTGTCTGACGAAACTAAAAAAGAATCCGTAAAAGAGTTTTCATTGTCTAAAGGTTTAACGGTTGCGATTATTTCTGGTGTGCTTAGTGCATGCTTCAGCTTTGGTATTTCAGCAGGTAAACCACTTGCAGATATGGCTTTAGCGTATGGCGCGAATAGTTTATTCCAAAATAACGTTACATTTATTTTAATTATGTGGGGTGGTTTAACGACCAATGCAATTTATTGCGTATTCTTGAACCTTAAAAATAAGAGCTATACCGATTATACCAATACATCTACCCCATTATTATTGAACTATTTACTTGTCGCGCTCGCAGGAACATTGTGGTATCTACAATTTTTCTTCTACGGTATGGGTGAAAGTCGTTTAAATAATGAGGCAAGCTCATGGATTTTACATATGTCATTCATTATTTTGACATCGAATTTATGGGGCTTTTACTTTGGTGAGTGGAAAGGTACATCAAGCAAAAACCGTAAAGTGATTTATTTAGGGATACTTGTGATTCTGATTTCCGTATGTCTTGTTGGATACGGTAACTATCTTAATCATTATTAATAAGGAATAAAAAAATGTTATTAAAAGATAAAGTTGTAGTGATTACAGGTGCATCACGTGGGATTGGGCGTGCTGCGGCTTTAGAGTGTGCTAAACAAGGTGCAGATGTAGTGATTGCCCATAGTGGTCGTCCAACTGGTAACGATGTAGCTCAAAGTCTAATTATAGAAATCCAAGCTATTGGTCGTCGTGCGATTGATGTTGGTGCAGATTCAGCAAGTTTGGATACAGGCGAGCTGATTATTCATGAAGCAGTAAAAGCTTTTGATAAAATTGATGTTTTTGTAAATAATGCGGGTATTTGCCCATTTCATTCATTCTTAGATATGCCAAAAGATCTATATATGCAAACGGTAAATACTAATTTAAATGGTGCTTACTTCGCAGTACAAGCGGCGGCAAATCAAATGAAAAAGCAGGGTAGCGGTGGTTCAATCATTGCTGTTAGTTCAATCAGTGCATTAGTTGGTGGAGGAATGCAAACACATTACACCCCAACCAAAGCGGGCTTGCTGTCTTTGATGCAATCATGTGCTGTGGCTTTAGGTCAATATGGCATTCGTTGTAATGCGATTTTGCCAGGAACAATTGCAACAGATATTAATAAAGAAGACTTAGCAGACAAAGAAAAATTTAACTACATGTCAAGTCGTACTTGCTTAGGGCGTTTAGGTGTTCCTGAAGATATTGCAGGACCAATCGTATTTTTAGCCTCTGATATGGCGAGTTATGTCACTGGCGCATCATTATTGGTTGATGGCGGTTTATTCGTAAATCTACAGTAATTTTGAATTGTTTTTAAGGATTAAAAATGAAAAAATTTTCATTGAAGAAAATTGTAGTCGCTTCTGCTGTGGTATTGAGTGGTCCAAGTTCAAATCTTGCATTTGCAACAGCGGCATTTGACAAAGAAAGCCCGTGGATGCTCGGAGATTGGAGTGGTAAACGTATAGCGTTAAAAGATAAAGGCTATAACTTTACTTTAGGCTATACAGGCGATTATGCAACTGTACTAGACTCAGAGAAAGGTAGTGGACATCCAAATGCATATGCAGATCAAACCAATATTGCAGTAGATTTCGATTTAGCTAAAATTTTGAATTGGGAGGGTACAGAAGCGCGCATTAACATCACAAAACGTGGTGGTAATGCATTGCAAAACGAATCTGATGCATTAAATGGTCAGATGTCGCAAGTACAAGAAATTTATGGACGTGGACAAACTTTCCGCTTAACTGAACTTTATATTAAAAAGAAATTTTTTGAAGGTAAGTTAGACATTAAGGCAGGTCGTTTTGGTGAAACTTATGACTTCAGTTCAATGGATTGCGAATTCATGAACGTTGCAATTTGTGGTAGTCAATTTGGTAATTGGGCAAACTCTCCTGCATTGGGTGGTTCAGATTGGTTAAACGGGCCAGTTAGTGCTTGGGCATTACGTGCAAAATATAATATTTTGCAAGACTTATATGCTCAAGTGGGTGTCTATGAACATAACCTTGATAACCTAAAACGCAGCCAAGGTTTCAATTTAAAAATGAATGGTGATGGTGTTGTTATTCCAATGGAAGTAGTTTGGAGTCCTTTGGTAAATCACTTACTCGGTATTTACCGTGTAGGTTATTACACCACAACGTTTAAAGAAAAAAATGCCGATGATAACTTAAGTGACCTTAAACAAGGTATGTGGTTACATGCGAAACAACAAGTAACAAGCTTTAAAGGTGATGATAAGCGTGGTCTAAGTTTGGCATTACAAGTTGGTGCGTATGGTGAGCGTAATAATGGTCCAATTAAAGACTATCAAAGTATAGTTGCTGCAACTTTTAAAGGCCCATTTAGTTCACGTCTAAATGATGAAATTGGAGTGGGTTCGACCAAGCTTACAGGTAATGATAAGTATAATTCTGCATATGATTCTGAATATAACTCAGAAATTTATTACGCATATCACTACGCACCATGGTTAACAGTTCGCCCAAACATTCAATATGTGAGTAATATCGGCGCTTTAGAAAGTAGAGGTGATGCTTGGATTTCGGGTATCAAATTTAATAC
>WNDP01000161.1 GCA_009912575.1 Acinetobacter bereziniae | reverse complement strand
AAACTAAGATGCATTGCATCAAATTATTAGGCGATAAACTCAGTGCTAGGAACTTTCAAAGCCAAGTCAATGAGGTACATGCCCGTATAGCTATTTTAAATAAATTTACAGAATTAGGCCGACCTCATACTCAAGTTGTCACTTAAATTTGAGGCGCCTAGGAGAACTTTGCCTTTAAATCCTTTATGCAACAAAGCCTTAAAAGATCTCACACTTGAGCAAAGTATTGCAATCGCACAGAGAATTTGCAATACCGTATTTAATACACCTATTCATTTAGATGATCAGCGTAGCTTAAATATTAGTGTTAGTATTGGGCTCAGTTACCAAACATTGCCCTACTGTGTTCCTTTTCAACAGCTCATCAAACGTGCAGATGATGCATTGTATTTAGCAAAAGAAAAAGGTAGAAATCAACTTTGTTTAGAATCTGAAATTCAGCAAAATTATAATTTATTTGCCCAATAACCAATAACTGCAAGGGAATGCAATGAAATTTTCAGAATACGTTCAATATGATGGAATAGGTTTAGCACAACTTGTGCAAAATAAAGAAATTCAAGCACACGAATTACTTGAAATCGCCATTCAGCGTGCCGAACACACCCATCCGCAAATCAATGCCATCGTTATCCCGATGTACGAACAAGCAGTTAAAAATGTAAACAATCATGCCAATGGTCCTTTTGCTGGTGTGCCTTTTTTACTCAAAGATTTACATCAACAATATGCAGGTGTTGCCACATCTTTTGGATCGAAATCTTTTAAAAATGCTCAATATATTGCCAACGAAAATTCAGAAATTGTCAATCGTTGAGTCAAATCTGGTGTGGTGACTTTTGGTTTAACCAACTCACCAGAGTTTGGAATTAAAGGTATTACCGAACCTGAAGCATGGGGAAGCTGTAAAAACCCGTGGAACCTCAAATATAATAGTGGTGGTTCTTCTGGAGGCTCTGCTTCAAGTGTTGCAGCAGGAATAGTGCCGATTGCAGAGGCAAGTGATGGCGGTGGTTCAATCCGTATCCCTGCCTCATATTGTGGTCTATTTGGTTTAAAACCAAGTCGTGGCCGCACGCCTTGGGGTCCTCAAGCCAGTGAAGCAATGCAACATGTGCTATGCAAATCTGTGCGTGACAGCGCAGCGATGCTTGATGCAACACAGGGTTCTGACCACAGTGCTCTTTTTAATATTCAGAGTCCTACTGAACATTATTTGCAGGCGATCCAAAAAGCACCCAAACAGTTACGCATCGGTTTTTCTACAACATCACCTATTGGAACAAAAGTTTCACCAGATGCAGTTAATGCAATTCAAAATACAGTGAAGCTTTTACAAGCTTTAGGGCATGTTGTTGAAGAAGCTACACCGCAGATTGATGGCATGGCGCTGGCCAAAGATTTTATCACCACATGGTTTAGTCAATGTGCTTATACAGTTAATCAAGTGAAAAAGCAGTTTGGTGCGAAAGATCAAGATTTTGAATTGGACACCTTAGCGATCGCAGCATTTGGAGCTAAAGCCTCTGCCTTGGATTACATCAATAATCTGAATAATTGGGGCATTTATGTGGCTAAAATGAATCATTTTTTTACCCAATATGATTTATTTCTACTCCCCTCAACAGCATCTGTTGCACCTAAAAATGGGGAAGTAAAAACACCAGCGTGGCAAATCCCTATTCTAAAAACCTTACTTAAAGTCGATCAAGCGCATCTGTTGGCCAAGGGTAAATTGGTTGAACAACTGATTAAAAACAATTTGCAGTGGGTACCTTTTACTCAATTGGCCAATATTACGGGCTTGCCTGCCATGTCAGTTCCACTGTACTGGAACAAAAATAACCTGCCTTTAGGTTCACAATTTATCGCTCCTTTTGGACGTGAAAATCTACTGTTACAATTGGCAGCTCAACTTGAGCAAGCTCAACCTTGGACAAGCCGTTATTCCTCTATTGCCCTCTAAATTCGCTTCATGTAAATATTCACATCAATCATATAAAGTATGAATATTTACATGAAACTTTCTCATCACGATATTGGCTTTTTGGTCTTGTAATGCGTTGATTTCCTGATTGATCAAAGAATCTATACTGCTCAATCAATGTAGGTATGCCTTATTCATCCCCTATAAAAGCAAATAGACTATGCATTTTTGCCTTAAAAGCTTGGATTTCATCAACGCCGATTTATTTTAAATTTAATATTCAATAACAAAATCAATTGTATAACTTAATTAATGATGATTTTTAATGCAAAAAATACTTTAGCACTTTTTTTGCATAAGCAAATCAACAATCAAGACAACCACTTATACAAAAAATTCATAAGATATGCCTGTTTTTTGATATCTGGCAATAAGTCATGTTTGGTCCTGTTGAATTTATTTTAGCTGGCGTTTTAGTCGGTTTCTGTGTAGGTATTACTGGTGTTGGCGGTGGTTCGCTCATGACCCCAATTTTGATCAGTTTATTTCGAATCGAACCTCACATCGCTATTGGGACAGATTTACTCTACACTGCGATTTCCAAATTCTGCGGCTCTCTTGTGCATGCAAAAAAACTCAATATCGTTTGGCCAATTGTATTGTGGCTGGCTCTAGGAAGTGTTCCTGCGTCATTTGTAACCCACTGGGTATTAGAAAATTATCTGAGCGGCTCTACGCATTACAAAGCTATTTTAACCATGGTATTAGGATTCATGTTGACCTTAACAGGTTTATCCATCATGTTCCGCTCTCGAATTGAAAAATTCTTTGCCAAGTTTCGTGAAGATCAACACGACTCTCAAGCGCTAAATAATTTTAACATTCAAGGTAAGCGTGTATACGTCGTACTCATGGGGATTGTACTGGGTGTTTTTGTGACCCTTTCATCCGTTGGTGCAGGTGCATTCGGTGTGATGGCGTTAATTCTAATGTTTCCGAATTTACCAATGATTCGCATCATTGGCTCTGATGTCGTACATGCAGTTTTATTAACCTCTGTTGCGGGCTTCGCTCACATGACTTCAGGCAATGTAGATTTTCAATTACTCGGATGGTTACTGGTTGGGTCTATTCCTGCGATTATTGTTGGTACATTAATCAGCTCTAAAATGCCTGAAAAGATGATCCGTAAAGTGCTTGGAATCACCTTATTTGCTTTAGGTATTAACTTTATCTTAAATCCAGTTAAGTCCAAACCTGTTGAAAAACCACAAGCAGCGATGGTCACTCAAACGAATCATCAACAACAGGTTTAAATTTAATCTGTTATTGATAACTTATCATTATGAATAGGTTGTGAAGTTTTAATGATTTATTTATAACAAAACTTCAATCAATTCATGTTATATTCTGACCACTAAAAATACTTTCTGTATGTTCTAATACCCAGTGACGGCAATGAATACATTAAATTCAAATCCAATTATTCAATCAGATATTGATGACGTGAATGTCCAAAGCATTCAAACGCTTGTAACTCCAGCTGAACTTAAAGCTGAACTCCCATTAAATGAAAATGCTTACCAAACTGTACTTCATGGTCGGGAAACAGTCCGTAATATTTTAGATGGTAAAGATAAACGTCTATTTGTTGTGATTGGCCCTTGCTCAATTCATGACCCTGTTGCAGCACATGATTATGCAGATCGTTTAAAAGTTTTAAGCGAAAAAGTAAAAGATACGCTCTATATCATCATGCGTGTTTATTTTGAAAAACCTCGTACAACTGTAGGTTGGAAAGGTTTGATCAATGATCCTGACATGAATGATTCTTTTAATATCGAAAAAGGTTTACGTTTAGGACGTAAATTACTTCTAGAGTTAAATGACAAAGGTTTAGCTTGTGCGACTGAAGCGTTGGATCCAAATTCACCTCAGTATTATCAAGATTTAATTTCATGGTCTGCGATTGGCGCACGTACCACAGAAAGCCAAACCCATCGTGAAATGTCATCAGGTTTATCTTCACCAGTAGGTTTTAAAAATGGTACTGATGGTGGTTTAACTGTTGCAACCAATGCAATGCAATCCGTTAAGCATGGTCATAGCTTCCTTGGTTTAAATAACGAAGGTCAAGTTTCAGTGATTCGTACTAGTGGCAACCCTTATGCACATGTCGTATTACGTGGCGGTAACGGTAAGCCAAACTATGATGCTGGCTCAGTTGCAGAAGCAGAAAATGCTTTGGCCAAAGCTAAAGTCAGTACTAAAATCATGATTGATACCAGCCATGCAAATTCAAACAAAGACCCGTATTTGCAACCCTTGGTTTTAAAAAATATCACTGAGCAAATTCTCGATGGTAATAAATCGATTGTGGGCATCATGGTTGAAAGTCATATCAAAGGTGGGCGTCAAGATATTCCGGAAAATCTAAGTGATTTGGAATATGGAAAATCAGTTACTGACGGCTGTATAGACTGGGAAACCACAGAAAAAGCATTGCTTGAAATGGATGTAGCCTTAAAAGATATTTTACCAAATCGTTAATTAATGCAAAAACGCCATCTACATAGATGGCGTTTTTGTTTATGATGTTATTAAAATTTTTCTGTAAGAATGCTATGAACGAACTTGAACAAGAACTCAGTCAAATCGCAAACTTCCAGTTTGTCCATGAACATTTACTGACTTCAGGTCAACCGACGGCTGAGCAACTGAAGCAAATTAAAGAATACGGCGTAGATACAGTCATCAATCTTGCATTTACTGATGCATCGGTACATTTAGAACACGAAGATAAAATTAGAACACGAAGATAAAATCTGTACTGAGCTAGGTTTAAACTATATCCAAATACCCATTCACTGGGATCGGCCTGCTGATGATCAATGTTTATTTGCTCTAGATTTGATCGCACATCTGGTTCAGGAAAAAATGATTTGGGTACATTGTGCCAAAAATAAGCGTGTCAGCAGTTTAATTTATTTATATCGACAATATTTTATGGATATTGATATGCCGACAGCACAAGAGCTGTTGCATCAAGTATGGGAACCCAATGAGACTTGGACTGGTTTGATTCATGCTGTTAGCCTACAACTTCAAGGGCGTAAATCGACTGAAGACTTACAACATTCATTAATGCACGCTGACCAATTTTCATAATCAATTCTAACACCTGTTCTATCATTACCATGTTTGATCAATGTGGTTAAAAAAAATAAGCGCCCTTAGGCGCTTATTTCATTGTGATTTAAACAATTTGATTAGTGAATCAATAATTGTTTGATCAAAGCTAAATTTGCTGAATTTGTCGCAGCCAAAATCAAACTATTATTGGACGCTAAACTTGTCCATTTTTGGTTCTCACCTGACCCACAGTTATAACTGATTAAACGAGCACGATTGTTATTTAAATAGCCATATTCTAAATCGAAACATTTTGAACCTTGTTCAATTCGTTGTAATGTAGAATTAATCGTCCAAGTCTGTGCAGAAATATCATTATTACACGATGCAAGATTGATCACACCAGCCTGACTCGCCAAACATTGGTCCATATATTTCTTACTGTGGATTTTACCCATCGCATCATAAATCCATTGCTCAGTGTCATCCCCTGTACAGGCACTCTTGCCACTGATAAAGGCGTTTAGTTTGCCATCCGACAACGTTTCTACTTTTAAGCAGTTGGTTCCATTTTTTAAACTAGAGACTTGGTTTAAATTAAAATCATTGCTTAATTCCAATTTAGCCACAAATTGGTTAAATGCCTCAATTGCTTCGGTATTACCATTTTCTAAATCAACTCGATAAGCATTGATCCAACGATTTAAGCGGTAGAGCTTAATTTGCTGTTGGGTATAACGCACCATCTCATTCTGTGCACTTGTAGAAAGCTCAGTTTTGAAAAGACGATAAGAATCAAATAATAAACGTGAATTAGAATCAAGTTTAACCACTGCTTTCGATTGATTATCAAGTAAAGCTTGCTCAAGCTGTGGCATTTCAATTTTTCTCAAAGCCGAATATTCTGCCTCTTTACCAATCGTCACAAAAGGTGTCATAGCTTCAACTGCGACAGGGATGCTGATGTTGGATAGCTTTATCGCTTGTTGTCCAGCTTTCTGACAATAAAGTTCAACATTTTGAGGTGCATCACTTTGCGCAAGATTGACATGGAACTTATTGGCATTGCTTCCAGCATTTACACGTTGAGGTGCAAGTGCAATATGTTCAACTTTACTGGCATATTGCACATTCAGCCAACAATTTGTGGTTGTGCCTGATGTATTGGCCTGCGGTAAGTTGAATACATTGCCCCAGTTGCCCCGTGCCACTGGATAAATAATACCCACCTGATTTACAGGGTCATAGCCACCTAAAATTGTATAAACAGGAACACTAAATAAGCGAGGCTTTAAGAAATTACCATCTGCACTGTTGTACCAAACATTACCTGTATTTGGAATTTTAGGTTGAGCATCAACCATTTCTCGTGTGCTTACATTCCACTTTTTATAGCCCGTGGTGGAGTTTGCATCCCAGATATATTTATCGAATGCTGGCTGAATTTTCAACCAAGTGCTGTAACCTGTATAGTGAGTATATTTAGAAATTGAGCTGGCACTCGCACCGCCGCTCATTGCATCCCAACCATAAGCATATAGGTTTTGGAAGTTAGGTACACCATTACTACCATCTCCTAAATTGGTGTTGCCCCAATTTAAGTTACCGCGCATCTTATTACGAAATGCAATATAGCCCCAACCACTATCTGCATGATGCGCAGACCAGAAATAATTGGTTGCACCACCACTGGTTCCAACAGAACCGGGATAGTGGCCTAATCCATAGTGATGACCTATTTCATGACTGAATTCATTCCCAATAGAATCAATCAATGTCAAAATCCCATTGCCACCACTCAAGCCATGATTCGACTCACCATTGGCATATTTACCTCTTGCATGATGAATCACAACGCTTTGGGTAATTTGTGGTTGTTCCTGGCTTTGCATTGAAGAGCTGGTTACACCCCAGTTGGCTAAATTTATGCCTACGCTAAACGTTGATTTCGCAGTATTCTCACGCATATCACCATCATAGACACCACCATTGGTTGCACTTACAGAATCATAAATTACTCCACTGGCAACCATCACACGATTGAGCTTCATTTCATCATATTTACTGACAATCATTTTTGCCGCAGGAATCGTTTGAAAATAGTCTGTACCCGCTTTTTCAGGCTCCAACAACATATAATGCCCATTGGATTTTGGTGCATTAGTCAGTAATCCTAAGCGAATACTCTGAACTACAAGCTCTCCGGGTGCAGCAAAATCAATATCGGTTTCACCCAGAGTACCACTCCGATTATTGATTGGATCAATGATGCGGATAGAAAGACCTGAACGAACTTCATCCCATTTTAAAGCAACAGACCATGCTTGCTTAGAGTACATGACACGTGCTCGATCGTCCTGATTGGATTGATCTGAAGCAGCAAGACGTGAAGGTTCTTTTAAATTGACTGTACGTATTAGTTGATTACCCTGATAAATCTCAGCTTGTAATTTGTTGAGTTCACCCATCGCAATCAGAGGTGTCACCAATAACAAAGCATCTTTTTGGGTGGTCAAACGTGGCATTTTATCCTGTTCATTATTTTTAGGATTGACTGCATGGCTCTGCACAAACTGCAACATGGCAGCGAAACTACCCGTTAAATCATTACGTAGCAGTCGGTTTTCCCCTTGTCCATTAAAATCATAAAACCCCAATATCTTATTCGAGATTTTATTTAACACCTAGCAATATCAAGCAATAATGACAAATAACAATCAAAACATTAAATAATATATATCAGTAACTTATGTATTTTTAACTATATTAAGCAACAATTGAAATTAATTAGCAGTCTACTTACAGTCTACTATCGGTCTACTTTTTTATTTCCAATAAGTAGACTTAACAAGTAAAAATCGGCTTAAATGCCGATATTGGTGGAAATCCTTGATAAAAAAAAGGTACTCAAATTGTGAGTACCCTCAAAGCTTGAATGGTCAATTCTAAATAGTAAAATGCGTAGGTTTCCCTAATTGATCAACCAATAAAACCACTATTACCTTAACTTTTGAGACACATTTGTTTTCAACCAATATTTGATTGATGGTGTTTTTTACTTTTTCTTCAGCCTGAGTTCGTTTTGCTGAATCAAATCCTGTAAGTTCAAACTCACCAGAAAATACTGTTTCAACATCAGTGTATTTTATCCATGATGGAACTTTAATGTTTGCAATTTTTCGTCTTATATCATCAGCATCATTTTTGTATGCTGGGTTTTTTGGTGAAACTGTGTAGCTAAATAGAAAATCATGTGTTGCCATTTTTATACCTATAAGAATTGTTAAGAAGTAAAAACTTATAGCATTTACATAAATCAAAAAATCTGCAATTTATTCAAAAAATATATGCAAAGTGCGACAAGGTTTAAATTTATTCTAAACTTTCTGACTCAACACACGACCTTTTCCAATCTTCAACAAACTCATCTATTGCATTGTTTTTGCCTAAACTTGTTGCATAAACTGGTACCGCTTCAGCTTCAGAAATCATGCGTTCTAATAAGTTTTGTTGTGGCTGAATTTTTTGATCGTTAAAATTAAGAAATGTTTTTAAGTCAAAATTTGTCTGTCTTAATTGCATGACCAAATTTGCTGCATCTTCGATAATTTTGCATTCATCTTGAGTCGCATAAGTTGAGGTGCTTAGTAGTAAAAGTAATAGTAATTTGAGTTTCATTTTTATATCTTTAATTAGAGAAAACTAACCCACTAAAAGCGGGTTAGTAAAAAGTTTAAATAGTGTTGCCACAAATGTCTTTTGTTCCAGTTGGGTAGGTTTGGGTCATTTTTGTGGCGTCTGTGACTAGTTCAAAAGATACTTCTTGATTTGCATCACTAGATTTAATTTTTTGAAATGCTGCTGAGAAAACATAACCAATATTTTGTATCTTGTCTGTTAAATTATAAAGATAACCATAATTAACACCATTTATCATTAAACCAGCTTGTTTACTATTTTGGTTTACATAAATGCCAATACGTTGATATCCATCAGCTGTATTTATTGGACTGAATGTTTTAACTTTAGCATCAGGACCATAACCTATTGACAATGAGAATGAATTACTTAATGGGGAGTTTACATAATAAAAAGCAGTATCAAATTGCTCCCCATTTTGTAATTTAGAAAGCGACCCAGCAGGGAATATACCTAGCATTCCATCAGTTAAATTATTTATAGGAACTTTAAGTTTATATTCAAAAGCAAATATCCCATTACTTATGACATTTTTGTCACCTTTACTATTATCTAAAGCAAAGGCACTACTTGAGCCAGTATACATGTACCAAGTTTTAGGAGCTGGTGGATTACCAGCAATTAAGTTAAAACTAAGCCTTTGATTTGTACGATTTGGAAATAACTCTAAGTCTGGGTTATTATTCACTGTATTGAATTCAGCCTGCGTCACATCAAAATTATAAGTACAAGCACTCCACCCACTTGCACTCATCAACCCTGTTAGTATTGCTATTATTAATTTTTTCATTTCTATATCCTTATCATTGTGAAGTTAAAATATAGAATAAAATTTGTACAGTGGTGAGGAAATCCGATGAAATTAGAGATTTAAGATATATTGTTTTTATTGTGTTTAGAAAATGAAAAAAGGTCGACTTCTGAATACCGTAAAGCTTCAATTGCCGCGGGATTTTACTTCTGATGCCAACCTTTTAAGTTTGCAGCTTAATCACTAGGTAATTTAAAAGCAAGTATTGAGCACAGTATAACGAAAGTACAATACGCTGATTCCGATAAGCGGTTTAAAACCAAGCCCTCACTCAAAGGGCTTTATTCTTCACATCATTCAAGGCACTACACTCATTGTATTTTGCAACAGTATCAATGATCCAAAGCGTAATTTCTTTGCCCTGCCCTGACTCAATTTTTAAGAGTTTGGGGCAACCTATCGTCCGAAAACTAATAAAGAAGGTAGCCTAAAAGTTCGCATAAGCTGTATTATGTTAATTTTAGAAGATCTTATAAAAATATTTAATTAGTTCTTTTAGTCAATGAACTAAAAACAGATGCAAGTTACAAATAAATGGAATTGGAATAAGGACTTATAAAAATGAAAATTGATTTGAACAACTGGAACATAATTAAAGATGTTTTTATTAAAGCGCAAAAAGCAAAATATGAACCGTACCGGGTTTTCGGAGAGATTTTTATTTAAGTTAGGCCACCTGACCTAACGGGCTCATCTTATCATAGTACATTGCTTCAAATTCAAATGGTGATACATAACCTAGAGCACTATGTACACGCTTTTTATTGAACCAATCCACCCAGTTTAATGTCGCAAGTTGTACATCTACCAAACCTTGCCAATCTGCTTTTAGATATTCA
>WNDP01000160.1 GCA_009912575.1 Acinetobacter bereziniae | reverse complement strand
AAGTCACCAACCAGAACGGTAAGAACTCAAAGTAATCATCTGTTTTTATCAATTTGCAGTGTATTGAAACTTGAACAATTAAAGCTTACTCATCAAATGAATCATTTTGCTTTGAAAGCGAAGCTTTATCTAAAATCGTTGAAAGCAGCCTATTCTGAAATTTCCTTTTTTAAAAAGGCTAGTGCGTAACATCAGTTATTTAATTTAAACTATGGGACAGTAGTGCCCTAAGGCACTTTTTATAGAAGAAATAGAGACTTACTTCTTGTCATTATTTCCAAACAATGGTCCCATTCCACCACCGCCACCAAATTGCTTTTGCATTCCGCTCAAAGAACGCATCATTTTTGCCATGCCCGATGGATTGGTAAATTTCTTCATCATTTTCGCCATTTGTGCATGTTGCTTGATCAGTTTATTCACTTCAACAACATCCATGCCACACCCAGCAGCAATACGCTTTTTACGACTTGGATTCATCAAATCAGGGTTGCGGCGTTCTTTAATGGTCATCGATTGAATAATCGCTTCCATTTTTTTCACTTGTTTTTCAGGGTTTGCTTGTGCAATCGCATCTTGTATCCCTGAATTACTCATGCCAGGCAACTTATCTAAGAAGCCCATCATTCCGCCCATTTTGTTCATTTGTTCAAATTGCATCAGCATATCTTCAAAATTGAAGTTTCCGCCTTTCTGCAATTTTTTCGCCATCTTCTCGGCTTTTTCTTTGTCGATTTTACGTTCAACTTCTTCGACAAGAGAAAGCACGTCACCCATACCTAAAATACGTTGTGCAACACGTTCTGGATGGAATGGTTCTAAGGCATCGAGTTTTTCACCCATACCTAAGAATTTGATTGGCTTACCTGTAATTGCGCGTACCGAAAGCGCCGCACCGCCACGCGCATCACCATCAGTTTTAGTCAGAATGACCCCTGTAAGTGGCAATGCATCATTAAAGGCTTTGGCAGTATTTGCAGCATCTTGACCTGTCATTGCATCGACAACAAACAGTGTTTCTGTTGGTGCAACTGCTGCATGTAATGCTTTGATCTCGTCCATCATGTCATCATCGACATGTAAACGACCTGCGGTATCGACAATCAAAACATCGTTAAAATTAATTTTGGCTTGCCCGATGGCACGCTGTACGATTTTAATTGGATCTTCAGCAGCATCTGACTCAATAAAATCAACACCAACTTCACCAGCAACCGTTTGAAGCTGTTTAATTGCGGCAGGGCGATAAACGTCGGCAGAAACCATGGCCACTTTTTTCTTTTGACGTTCTTTTAAGAAACGTCCAAGTTTTGCAGCAGTGGTGGTTTTACCAGCACCTTGCAAACCTGCTAAAAGAATCACAACTGGTGGTTTAGCAGCTAAATCTAGGCTTTCATTCGCCTCACCCATCATTTTGGTGAGTTCATCATAAACAATTTTAACGAAAGCCTGACCAGGTGAAAGCTGAGTCATCACCTCTTGTCCCAATGCTTCTTCCTTAACTTTCGCAATAAACTCACGAGTTACAGGCAAAGCAACATCGGCTTCAAGAAGTGCCATACGCACTTCACGTAAGGTATCTTTAATATTATCTTCGGTTAGCTGCCCAGAGCCAGTAACATTTCTGAGACTCTGCGTGAGTCGTTCTGTTAAGGTATCAAACATTGCAAAATCCGCTTAAAATAGCTAGTAGCAAAAAAATCTTTCTTAAAATAGAAAATTTATGCTCAAGATGCTATAGGATACTGTAGTTCACATAGAATTTATATCATATAGCATGAATATTCATCATCCTGAAAAAGGTTTGACATGATTAGCCTACCCTTGGTTTATACGATTTTAGCATTAATTGCCTATACCTCTTCGTTTTGGTATTTGTTTATGCACTTAATGTCTAAACGTCCTGCAAACCCTTGGTTTATTGGCATCGTGTCAGGTTTAGGGCTGATATTACATGCAAGTGTACTGCATAACGATATACTTACACCACTAGGGATTAATTATGACGTCTTTAACTTGATGTCATTTACCTCCGCTTTAATGTTACTTTTAAGTATGTTGTACAGTACCTATCGCCCTGTACTTTCACTCAATTTGATTGGGATTCCTGTTGCCGCTTTTGGTCTGATTTTAGGTTTTGGCTTTAGTAAACCAGATCAGTTCATCGAACAGTACTCTTTGGGATTAGACATTCATATCATTTTGTCCTTATCCGCCTATGCAGTTTTACTCATGGCAACCATACAAGCTGTACTGATTTGGTTTCAAAATCGTGAATTAAAAAAGAAACAGAAAAAACGTATTTGGGTGAACTTCCTTCCCGCCTATCAAGCAATGGAATCCTTGCTTTTTGATATGTTAATCACAGGCTTTGTTCTACTCACCGTAGCCTTGTGTTTTGGTTTCTTTACTATTGATGACTTCTTTGCCCAACATTTAGCACATAAAACAGTTTTTAGTATTGTGTCTTGGTTTGTATATGGCGCATTGTTAATCGGTCACTATAAGTTTGGTTGGCGTGGTCAAAAAGCCATTCGCTTTACCATGATTGGATTCTTCTTATTGGCAATTGGATTTATTGGTTCTAAATTCGTTTTAGAAATGATTTTACATCGTTGAGAAACGAAACACTACGCAAGTGTAGACCGTATTTTATATTCCTAGTCTAAATATAGTGATATAGAAACAGAAAAAATCTTTTTATATGAATTAGATAAGCACTATGCTTTTTAAGTGAAAGATTAAGCTTTCTATACAAAGCTTCAAGCTTAAAACCCTATAGATGAATTTTTCAATCTTTGCAAATTAACAACACCTCCTCAAATTGACAAGCTCTGCCAGATTATATTTGTATGAGTAGACATCTGTTTCAAAAATGCGTATAACGCTGTTTTTATCTAATCGGGTAACTCCACTGTGAAACTCATTCTTGCTCCCATGGAAGGCTTAACTGACCCCATCATGCGTGATGTTTTAACGCATGTCGGTAGTTTTGACTGGTGCGTGACTGAGTTTATCCGTGTAACAGACTCGGTCCTACCTGATCATATTTACCATAGCTACTGCCCTGAACTCAAAAATGACGGGAAGACTGCTGCTGGAACGCCTGTACATGTGCAGTTTCTAGGAAATAATCCTGAAATGTTGGCTGCCAATGCTGTACGTGCTGCTGAGCTTGGTGCACCTGCCATCGATATGAATTTTGGTTGCCCTGCAAAAACAGTCAACCGTCATCGAGGAGGTTCCGTACTTCTCGATGAGCCTGAGGTTGTACATGAGTTGGTTAAAACAGTACGTGATGCTGTTCCACAGCACATTCCAGTTTCTGCCAAAATGCGTTTGGGTTACATGGATCGAAACTTTACCCTTGAAAATGCGCATGCCATAGAAGATGCAGGTGCTTCATGGCTTACAGTACACGCTCGAACCAAAGCGGACGGTTATACGCCACCTGCTTTTTGGGATCAACTTCAACCTATTCGTGAAGCCATTAAAATCAATGTCATTGCCAATGGTGAAATTTGGACCAATGCCGATGCCAAGCAATGCCAACTTGAATCGGGCTGCCAAGATTTAATGATCGGACGTGGTGCAGTCACAACACCAGACTTAACACAATGCATCCGTAAAAATACAGATGAGCCGCTGATTACATGGTCAGAATTATTGAATTTACAGATTCGCTTTTTAAACGGTACCTATAAAAAAGAAATGAATATGGTTGGGCGTTATAAACAATGGCTTGGAATGATGTCTAAGCATTACCCCGAAGCCAAAGCATTGTGGGATGAAATTAAGCGTTTGAAAAAAATTGATGAAGTACTCGAAAAATTAAATGCTTAAATTATCAGAATCTATTTGATCAATTTCTAAAATAGCTTTGATTTCTTCAGGTTGGAATTCTTTTGATAATGCTGAGGTTGGGTTCAATACTAAGGTTGCCCCTTTGGTCATTTCAAAAAACTGACGTGTGTTCAAAGCAATATATTCTACATCTGTACCAATATCATTTTGAATGGTTTCAAGTTCAATAAAAAATGGAATGGCTTGATCGCCATCTGCTGTTTCCAAAATGCGGAATTCAACGTTCTTGTCTTTATGCTGCGTCGCTAGACAATAAATTTCTGATGCTAAAAGTTGATCAATGAAATCAGGGATCAATTCGTAGTTTTCTTGAGTTTGAACAAAAAGTTGTTGTAAATTTGACATGTTATAAATTATCTATTTTTGATGTCATTAATATAGCTTATTCTCGATAGATATGGAATTGACCAGAATGATCAATTGGGTCACATGATGCTTCAACTATAGTATGTGTCTTAAGCTTGACTTTATTTGTTGAAATTTCATTTTTTTCAAATGCAAAATTAAACAAATAGTTTATATCATATTTTTCAGTTATTAAAAAATTTGAAAGCTTTAGAATATTATTTAAATCACTTTTTGAAATTTTATTACAATTTGGAAATAAATAATCAATAGATTTTAGCTTACCAGGGTTTTGTGATGGATTTACAATTAACATTGAGGAGTCCTCCAACTGGATATATTTTGAATTATCAATATCATTTTCATCATAATTTTTTAATTTTTACGATTTCAAATTTAATTAAATAATCCTTTAAGCTAGTAACTGTTACACTTTGCAAATCAAGCTTACCATATAAGGGAAAATTATAATATGGTGTAGATACCTCTCTTGGTGTACAATCATGATCACAATCAGATTTTTTATAATTATCACAAGATATAAGAACAGGAATCAAACAAATCAGCCAAGTAAATAATTTCATAAATCACACCTCTTAGGAACTTCTTTACTCTGATAAATATTAAAATACGTATTATTTTTTATGCGTTCAGTATTAAATTCCAACCAATAATCTTTTACCTTTACTCTACTTGTCACCAAAGAATCACAATATTAATTCACATTGTTTTTGATGTTTAAAATATGCTGATTGATAAGTGAGGTATATACTTTTTTTGCGTCCTTCTCATCAACCACGTTCAATGATGAAATAAGACTTATAGGAATAGTACTATCTATATTGATTTTTTCAAATCTATTTCCGTTATACCCAGCACTCAGATTTAATTGAATACTCTTGAGTTGATTGAATTTAGGATTCGCTGCATAAATTTCAGAAAAGAACTTTGGTGTATTGCTAACACCATCAAAAAAATAGATTTTTTTTACTGTTCCACCATATGAAATCACTTCAAAGTGTCGACTTTTTTTGGCTACTTCATTATTCACATATCCATATTTTTCGATATTTTTTAAAACTTTATCTAAACTTATTGGCATTGCATTCAAATTAATCTGATTGACTGGTGCAAATCTTGAATAATTTATTTCTGCTGATAATGCTGATTTATTTTTATCCTCAAAAGCAAAAAAATGCTTATCTATATTGGTTCCATGGCTACAGGATGTTATAGAAATATTGATAAAAAATACAATCAAAAACCCAATAAAAATATTATATTTCATAAACCTAACTCAAAAAAATATTTATCTGCGATATATGTTTACTTGTCCAGAATTATTGTTTGGATCACAATTCACTTCCAAGCCGATTCCCTTATCGTAAAAATTATTAATCATTATTTCACCACCATTTATTCTAAAATCATAAAATTTTTTATCTGTTTTATCAAAATTAATTAAATTTAAAATATTACTGACATTATTTTTATCAAAATCAGAAATTTGATTACAACTCTCAAATCTATATTCAATAGATTTAACACCTGAACCGCCTGAATCAGGATTAACAATTAGGATAGAATTTCTAATTAAAATAGTTAAAGAATTAACATTATCATTAAAATTTATATTTGTATAATCATTTGTAGTTATGATTTTCTTATAGACTAAACCATCAATAAAATCTTTAAATACAAGCTTATCAATTCTTTTTCTTTCAGTTAAAACAATACCATGATATGGAGTAGATAATACTCGAGGTGTACAATTGGCACTTGAACAAGGATCATTTATTTTATGCTCATTCTCGCCCATATTTTCTAAATAAATACTAGGTTTCGCCTTAAAATCATAAGATAATAAAAAAAAAAGAATAACAATTAAAAACATTCTATCCATTTTAAATTTTCACAATTAAAAATTAAATTATTTAGCAGCATTTTCCCTAGGTGTACCTTTGGTTTTGTAAATATAAAAAGTAGTATTTTTATGTGTTTGTTCAGTATTGAATTCAAACCAATAATCAGCAATTTTAATTCTATTTGTGACTAAAAAATCTCCATATTTATTTATTCCACTCTCTATATCAGCAATATGTTCATGTAGTAATTTTTCATATACTTTCTTTGAATCTGTCTCATTTAGCCCTAAAACTTTAGCATAAATAATGGAAACTTCTGGATTCAAATTAATTTTTTTATATTTTCCAGTAGATTTATCAAAGTCATTACCCAAATAAATAACGATCTTACGTTGATACTTTAAATTTTCTCCAGTTGAATACACTGTAGAAGAAATTTCAGGTAGTTCAACACCTTGACTATAAAAGAAAATCTTATTTATACCATATGAGTTTGGTTCTATTTCATATCGCTTATGAACTACTGAAGCATCTTTCTTTGATTCAATGTATCCTGAAGTTAAGATTGCATTTTCGATTTTGGAAAAACTAACAGGAATCTCTTCCAATTTAAGCTGATTTACAGGTGAGTTTTTACTGAAATCAATTTCTGGAACGACTTGATGTTCTGTAGTACTCTTAAAAATATAATACTTTTTAGAATTTTCAATATTTTCTTCATCCTTTTTCTTAATACTTTTTGGATTACTATCATTTCCTAATGAAGTTTTATTATTAAAATTTTCAGAACCTGAACTACAAGCAACTAAAAAACCATTAAAAAATAAAACCAAAACAATAACAACAAAATTATGATTCATATTTATATCTCTCTTCTTTAAAGCATACTTTTATCTTGACGCATAATATCCCACTGCCATTTATAAAAAGTGAATGGTCTTTTTAATTTATTATCATGAAATTTATTTACTTGACCAGCTCCATCACTCCAATAGTCCATAAAATTTTCAGTATAACCTTGATAAAATGTATGTTTTGCTAAACTACCAGTCTGAAAGGTATGAGGTAATGAAAATGAATGTCCTAGTTCATGAGGATAAGAATGAGCATGATTCAAATTAGATTTAAAAACAACAACCATATCTCCCCATACATAGCCATCTAAAGTACAAATACCACCAGAAGCTGTCTGCTTTGTAGTCAAAAATACAAATGTTTTCTTACTATTTGACGTTCCATTACCATTTTGGTCAATTCCACCATTAACTTGTATTGGACCATACTTATTATATAATTCTCGTAATGCTCTCGCAAACTCTGATGCTGATGTAGAATATGTTGAACTTTGAATAAAATTAACCAAAGGATCTGATTGATATTTTGTTAAATCAAATATTGTTTCTCTCTTAATTTCTGCCCGAATTAAAGCTTGATTAAATGAAATACGTTTTATTAGATGTTCATAAGCATCAACTCGATCAGGTAAAATTGGTTTTCCACCTCTATATTCTGTGATTACTGGAATTAATATAATATCAGCATGTTTTATTGAATCATTCTTATAGAGCATTAATTTTCCAACTTCAACCTTTACACTTCCCTTCTTTGCAAATACTTTAATTTCCTCATGATCATTTAACCACCCACCTTCACATTTAATCAGAATACTGCGAGGCAAATGATAGAATTGCTTTGTACCATCAGAATCTTGTACTTTCTTTTTAAGTACATTTACTAAAGGAATTTGTTTAGGTGATAGTTGAATAAAATTATTTTGACATTCAAAAATCAATTCAGTTCCATCATTACTTAAAGGCTCTATTTCTTCTATAAATAAGTCTAATTGCACTCCATTTTTTGTCATAGTTGATATATGTGGGCTATTAGAACCATTAATATAAGAAAATAGGCTTAACCAAGCAGGAAAATACTCTTTACCATAAGGAGATATTGGGTTTTTAACATCAGTTTTATATTCAATTTTTAACTTAGCTATATCTAAACATAGCGCCTTTTTAATATTGCCTTCTTTTGCAATATGTTTATTGGCATAAATATAGTCATCTCTCAACCAATCAAAGCCATAGTTACCACTATAGTCTTGAGGTCTACGAAAATGTACTAAAAACTTTTTCAAACACGTTGCACACGAAGTACCCGCTGTCGGACTTGCGCCACCCACACCCATCTTACACCTCCAAATGTGTTATATTTTTTATAAAGACAATATGATCAGACTCACTTCCTAGTACATATGCGCTATAAGATTGAAGATCATTTGAATAATGATCTTGAAGAGAATCAAATACACCTTTTTCTTTTAAAAACTCAGTTTTCTCTGGATAAAGAGTTGAAAATTTTTCTCGATGATTTATTTGACTAAGATTTTGTTTTAATTGAGCTATTGCTGTTAAAAAAAAGTTAAAATCTTGACCTAAAACACGTTTCTTATAGTCTTCTAAAAGTTTATCGAAAGCCTCGACATAAGTGACTTGCTCCCCAATATCGTGATGCTGCATTTCATTTTCTATCCAAGCAAATTGCGGATCAGTTGGATAGCCCATTCCCAAATACACATGGCTTTTCACCATATATTTGAGTGTGTTGATTTGGTTGATTCCTTTTTTAAGATATTGATCAACTAGCGTCTGGATAGGTCCTAATAACTGATCGAATTGACCATTAAGCTTTAATACTGGATTTTCCTTAATAATTTCATAAACTAAGTCGTATAAAAACTCTTTGTTTTGTTCAACATCGAGTTCAAATAGTTTTTCTTGGCTAAGTACAAACATCAAGCATGCTCCAATATCATTAATTGATTCGTGTACACATCCTGATAATTTCGAATTGCAATCACCCAACTCTCAATGCCTTGAAAAAACTCATCAACCTGTTCATCTTGCAGTGTTTTATGAATTTTCTTGATAATTCTTGGATCAAACCATCTAAATAACTTTTGGGTTCCATCAGGAAACTCAACCGTTAAATAACTTTTCATTTTCTTAACAAATTGAGTCAGATCCAAAGAGCTCAATACAATACTGAGCGCCTGTTCATCTTTCCACGTTTGATGAATAAAGTTAAATCTCTGATCGTTGAATAGTTCTAACTCATGGATGAGTATAAGAACAGGTGCGACTTCAAAAGGTGCATTCCCCTCTGTGGTACCTGAAAATAACGAATAGAATTCTATTCTTGAGTCATTTTGAAACTCATGAATAAATGACAAGGCTTGATCTGAAACTTGTGCTGCGTCCAAGATTAAATACATCTTCAAGTTATGTTGATAATCTTCGATGCAGCGCTGTATAGGTTTAAATGGAATAATTTCTCTTTTCATTTTATTTATCTACAAATGCCATTCCAAACTTTGCGGCATTTAAAAGGCATGGCTTACAGATATTTTCATAGAAAGTAGGTAATGAATAATCGACTTTTGCTCCACCAATAAAACTGTGCTGTCCAGCCTTAACCTCAAACATAGCACCAGTCGTCACAAATACGCCTGAGCCATTAATTTTTAATTGTGAAGTGCCAGATGTAAGAATAATTTCTTTTAGGCTTTTGACTTCAATCACATCTTCAGTCGAAATAATCTGAATACCTTTACGGGCAATCAAATCTGCACCATCTCCTTGGGCTTGAATCTCCACCTTACCATTTCCAGCATAAAGCCTTGCACCTTCCTGTGCCGCAAACAAACTAATCTTATTTTGTGCATGCGCCAAAAAATTCTTTTGCGTACTCAGATTGACGCTATCCCCTGCACTAAGGCTGATTTGCTTATCCGCAGAAAAATGGATGTCTTCATTGCTCGACAAACCAATTGAGTTTGGAGATGCTAAAATCATTAAAGCTTGTTTAAATGCATCGGCTTTATCTTTTTCACCTTTTTCTATTTGATTGAGAAATTGTTTTAGCTCATCCAAGACTTCTAAAGGATCAGTCTGTTGATTCTTGGCAACTTCACTTAAGGCTTTGGCATTGTTCAGGCTACTTTCTAGCTGACTTTTGGCTTCGGTTGTATCCAGATGATTAGCTGATGCGCCATCTTGTGCATGGGTACTCAGCAGTAAGCCTTGCCCTGCGCGTAACGCACCCCATTGGTCTGTTCTTAGCTCAAAGCCTTCTCCTCGCCCGTCACTGCTCTCTGTCTCTTTTGGATGACTGAGGTTGCCAAGATTGAGTTGAGTTGCACCATGACTGCTGTGTAACTGACTGCTGATCTGGTTGGTGGTATCGTCAAAACGTAGCTGATTGTAGCCACTGCCCTGATATTCCTTAGTTTTAATCCCTGCCAATTTCTTGGTATCGGGCAATTTGCCTTTGTCATCAAACTTGCTCGGGCTGCGTTGCGCTTCATGGATTCGACCCACCACGAATGGTCTGTCAATGTTGCCATCAAAGAAGTC
>WNDP01000016.1 GCA_009912575.1 Acinetobacter bereziniae | reverse complement strand
TGTGTATTTACTAACTCTTCAAAGCAAACTTGTTGTGTACTTTGTCCAGCAGATTTGCTCTGACTTTTGATATTCTCTGCAACAGCAACAAACATATTTTTTGCTTTGCTAAAAATAATACGATAACGATTTTTATTCATTTCTAATGTTCCAAAAAGTTTTTTGATTAATATGAAAAATTTAAACTAAAGCCAGCAACCCATTCTTTTTTAATGAGCTTAGGTGCCTCAATACCGTGCCCCACAAAGGTATCTAGATAGATACCTTTAAAATAACTGCGTGTACCCAATACACTTCCAATTAGATGACGTTGTCCAGAATAACTATTCCGTCCATTGACCCACCCTTGATCGATAGCTGCATAAAACTGAGTTGCAGTAATAGGCGAATTCCAACTAAACTCTTGTTGTAAATAGTGACCGTTATCACCTGACAGCATGACCTCACCATCAAAGCCACGAACACTGTAGCGCCCACCAATATAAAAACGATCTTGAGGAACTAAAATTTTAGGTGCAAATTGCCCACGCCAATTTAAGCGGTATTGGACAGGTTGATTCAGAATTGTAAAGGGCTGAGAGTAACGAATATCAGCACTCCAAAGCGGAGCACGTGCATACCCTTCGACAGGTAATGGTTGTCCATAGATATCAACAATTCTTTCTTCTGGTGCAGATTGAGCATTTAATGCGCCAGTGCCTCGTCGATAATCAAGATTCAAATCGAGTAATGCATTGCCAATATATTGTCGATGTTGAAGGCCGGCATTCCATCCCGTAGTTTCTCTACGTTGTACATTGACTTCTATATTCTCAATAAAATTCTGATTTTCTTTATGATAACCCTTGGTATAAATACTGGTTTTATGATGTGAACCACGGCTGATCATACGTGTAAGTGTTAAATTACTTTGTTTTGTTTTTCCACTATATAAAATTGGAGCATCAAACCCTGCAACCTTTTGCTCATATTTATATTCATTATGAGTCGCAGATAGTTCATAGTTCCGAAATGGGAGTGAATAGTTGATATAAAAACTTTGATTAAAATCTTTTTTCCAATCATCGAGTGAATGGCTTAAATTGATATTCAGTGAATCATTTAAACTCAATGGATTATTTAAGCTAATCCCTAAACTTCCAATATATTCACCAGTACTTTTTGACCCTGAATTATCAATATTTATGTTCAATCCTAGTTTTTTATAAGGTCTTGAAGTCACAATAAGATTACTATAGCCAACCAGCTCTTTACCATCTTGAGCTACAGCGGGTTCTATCTTGATATCCACATCGCGATTTGAAGTTCGTTTTAGATTTTCTAAACCTTGATCAATTTTTTTAAGATTTAAAATTTCATGATTTTTTATCGGTAATGCAGTGAAGATCTCTACCTTATTTACTGATTTATCTTTTGAAAGTATTTGATGAATTCGACCTGCATGGATATTTAAAACTAGATGACCTTGAGTCAAGTCTTGTGGGTTGACTACCATTTGAGTGGTAATTAGTCCTTGTTTGATCAGCTCATTTTGCGCATATTTCACTAAATTCTGTAGGCTTTGAGTGCCTATACATTGCCCGATAACAAAATTGGGCTGATTCAAATCATAAAACAAACTATTAAAAATATTTTGATTTTTACTCTGCAATGGATCATTTATAACGAAACTCAGTTGTTTTATTTCAAAACAGAGTGTTTCAGAAATAACAACAAGATCACGACTCAATTTTTCAATTTTTTGTTGTGGTGCTAAAAGTATATTTTCATCAGCTAATTTTTTTTCTAGTTCGTTAATGCGTTGATCTTGACGAATAATTTCTGGTGTCAAATCAACCATACCTGATTTTACGGGTATGTCCGCAGCGTATAAAAATATGGGATAAGAATATATTAAAGATATAAAATATAGTTTCCCTATTCTATTACATTTTAAAATAGTCATTAGTAATTTTTAATGTTAAATTAAACTACACAAATATATATTTATTTACAAATAATTCACAATACCTCCACATTTTAACCGCTTAAATTTCAAACATAAACATAACTAATCCATTGAATTCATGAATATTATATTTTAATTTTGGTTTTTAAAAAAACTATATAAATGAACTTATTTAGTGCAATTTAATTTTAATATTGAGCCAAAATGAAGCAAAAAAATAAAATCTATGTGATTAGTTAAAAATTTAATATTCCCTCCAAACTAATATAAATAAATTTATTTGGTAAAAAAAATAAGGATTTATTATTATGTTATGAGTAGCAAAAGCTACTCAACTGTTACATCAATTTATTATCGATACTGACTGCTTTAAACTTTTTTGTACCTCCTTCATAACGTTATTCCCCCTATTGATTTTAGTTTTCGACTCAGACTGTGTCTGTTCAGACTCAGCAACCTCATGTGTACAAAACTCCACCACCAAATCCAAACCCTCTATTGGATAAAATAACTCACCATCATCAGGTGAGTTATTTTTTATCATTTTTATAGGTCCATATACCAAATGGTTAGACCCCAAGCATTATTCGGAATCTCTGGCATAACTTCACCTTGATTAAAATGACGCTTCTGCATATTGTTTGCTGGACTATACCACTCACCTGATTGTGGGCAGACTTCACCTGCAACGCAACGTAGACGACTTAAACCATCTTCAGGATTCCCTTGTTGATCTAAAGGTGTGTATTGACTTCTGGCATAATCAACCAAGTCTTTTGGATAATAAGGTTTATCTCGATAACTACTGTTATCTATACGTAAAATAATTGTAACTGCTGCTGCTTCAAGTGACCAATAGCCTGGGAAAAAACTACTTTTATGACGGTCATGATACGGCTCTCGTTTGCTTGCACCATACCATTCATCCATATACTGAGACATTAGCTTCGGTCGATCTTCTTCTTTTGCTGCAAATACTTTATCTAATTTTCTATAAGGCAATTGTCTTAAATAAATATTTGAAATATCTCTATCTGGTAACCAAGGTGAGACTAACTTATCTAATAAAGCATCCTGTTCATCATTTTCGTAAGCCAAAATATCCATAATAGTTGATAGATGTTCAGGCTGGGCTAATAAGATGGAAAAGCAGACTAATTGCAATGCTTCCCAATACTCATCAGTTGTCAATTCTAAATGAGGGACTAAGTGACCATCACATTCACTACTTTTATGAAAGTTAATATGGTGTTTAGCTAGAATTTGAAATGATTCAACAACTTTAGGGAAATATTTAGCAAGGTCTACAACATCTATTCCCGCGGAATAACTATATATAATTAGTTCCAAACTCTCTTTGAATAAAACATTTGATGCATTCATTAACCCTCCATAGTGATAACCATCTACAGATAAATTATCATCATTAAGAGATTTAATTGTCTCAGGAATACCATCTAGTGCAGATGAAACAACCATTTGGTAATCTTTATATTTTTGATATGGTTCTCTCTTTTGTATTTTCCAACTGCTTTCGTTAAGTAATGTGATCATTAGAACTATTCCATTAAAGCTGTATCGGGTAGTAAAATAACAGGCTGTTGAATGTTGTGTAATTTTCCTTTGGAACGATCATGCTGTTCATATTGCTTACCAGTTACCATATAAATTTCACGAGAATAAATCGTAATTGGACGCCTTGATCTTTGAGCATTCCTGTATTCAAGGATTATTTGATTTTTATACCCTGAGGATATTGAATCATCAACCATTATCGATGCATTAATCCATTTATGACTCATCTGGCGACCTTTAGTCTTTGTACCACCTAAACCAGCCTTGCCTTTACTGCCTTCCAAGGCACCCTCATTCTGAATAGAAGTTTCTGCACTGGTTGATCTTTTTCCTAAACCTGAGTGTTCATCATATTCCGTCTTATCATCAAATATTTTGCCAATCTCAGTACGATTGCCCTCAATAGCTTTGGCATCTGATTGTGCCATACCAGCTAAAAAAGAAAAATGACCAAAAATACTTCCCTTCGTTTCACCCACTAAATACTTCCGACCTTTATGACTTCCAAACCACAAATGATCTATACCAGTTTGGTTAATGTCTTGTTTACGTATGCGGTCACCATTCGCATTACGCTTTAAACGATCATATTCTTCAATCAGACGACCATGATCATTAACTTTTCTTAAGGTTTTACGTTTTTCTTTAGAGTAATAATCTACAATATGTTCAGCAGGAACGCCTGTAGACCAACGCTTTTTCTTTGCTTGGCGTATTTCATTACTTTTTTTAGGTTTTGGTTTTGCTGAACTTTGCGCTGTCGGTGCCTTATCCTTAACTTGTTTAGGTGCACCGCCTCGCTGTGGATTTGAAGGTCGTTGAGATGGTGATGGTGTTGTCGTTCCTTTACCACCTCCACTCCCCTTACCAGATCCAGTCGGCACTACTGGTCTTGCTGGGACTTGGTGACTTGCTATTCCAACAGCAGTCGAAGGTAATGGTGGATGCATATTCAGCATTTGATTTACTGTTTTTTGGATTTCAGCAAATGCAGAGTTAATATATTTAGGAGCATCCTTTTTGACCTGTGTCATCATCTGGACAACTTCTTTAACTTTTGCTCCACCCATAACTTGTTTTGCTAACCAAGAATCAAGTATATCTATAAACTCATCTAACATCTTGTTTAATAATGTAAGACACTCATTTTTCAGTTTATTCCAATCCATTTCTTTGAGTGCTTTTTTGGGATCAATCTTGGCATATTTACGCATTGCATCAAATACACGCTCTGCATTCTGGCCATTTCTTGCTAGCTTAAATCCTGCTTTGAACGCATCACCAAAACCCGGAATACATCCAATAAGCGTAATCACTAAATCTACCCACCCTATAACATTTGCTGGGGTTGCAGAAACAATAATAATGCCTTTAATGAGATCTCGCAGGTCAAATAGCTGTCCTACGACAGGAACGCAACCTAAGATTGCCGTCACAATAATCTGGCTTGGTCCGGTACCACTACCATCAACCAATCCTAAAAACCAAGTACCAACATCATCATCAGCTTTTTTTAGTTGTTGTTGAGAGACATGCGGTGGAATACTTCGAGTTGCATTTGCAGGTACAGAAGGTAAATTAGCCATTAAATATCATCTTCTTGAAAATTACGCTCTGTTTCATCCTCATCATCTGTTAATTCTTGGGAATGAGTTTCTGTGTAAGATTTAGTTTCAGGATTAAATTCATTTTCTAATATATAGTCATCATAATGATCATGTGTAATGTCACCGCCATTCTGCATTTCTTCAATCTCATCATCAAAAAAATTATCAGTTAAAAATGACTGATATGAATCCGCAAATGAAGCCCTAACAGTTGAAACCTCACTCTCAGACCTAACTTTCTGATTTAATATTGGGTTTTCTAGGAGTTCGATGAAATGTTCAGGTTTAGTTCTTATATCTTCCCCATATAAAATTTTTGCTTTTTTTCCGAGCTCTATATTTTCAATTTTTGCATAACCATTTTCATCTAGTTGTCCCTTTTTGCTTGTGCCGTCTTCAAACAGTAGCTCATAAGTTGCTTGTTTAACTGGTGACAAGTCTTCATAGACATAATTAAGTTCGATGAACCCCGTATTTTCTCCTATGACTGGTAAATAAGGTAATTCAGCACTAACACTTGCACCACCAGTAAATTTTTGCTGTCCAGATTTCACTTCAAACAATCCACCAGTCGTCGCAAACACACCTGAACCATTGATTTTTACTTCAGAGGTATCCGCAATCAATCTAATTTCTTTAGGACTCGTAATATAGATAGAGTCTTCTGTCGATATGATTTGAACCCCTTTACGTGCGATCAAATCAGCACCATCACCCTGAGCTTGAATTTCTAGCTTGCCTTTGCCTGCAAATAATCTTGCTCCTTCCTGAGCTGCGAATAGGCTGATCTTATTTTGTGCATGTGTAATGAGGTTCTTTTGCGTACTGAAATTGATACTATTGCCCGCACTGTGATTAATTTGTCCGTCTGCTGAAAGATGAACATCTTCATTACTTGCTAAGCCAATAGAGTTCGGTGAAGTTAAAATCATTAGCGCTTGTTTAAAGGCTTTTGCTTTTGTCTCACTTTCTTGTTCGATTTGTTCAATAAACTGTTTTAGACCATCCAACATTTCTAAAGGATCAGTTTGTTGGTTTTTCGCAACCTCACTTAAAGCTTTTGAACTATTTAAGCTCGATTCTAACTGCGATTTTGTTTCAGCCGCATCCAGATGATTGCCCGATGCTGAATCTTGAGAAAAAGTAGAAAGCAATAAGCCTTTTTTCGCTCTTACTGCACCCCATTGATCAGTTCTTAGTTCAAAGCCTTCGCCACGACCTTCACTGGTCTCGGTTTCTTTAGGATGACTGAGATTACCTAAATTGAGTTGGCTTACGCCATGACTACTGTGCAACTGACTGCTGATCTGATTGGTCGTATCGTCAAATCTAAGTTGGTTGTAGCCACTACCCTGATATTCTTTACTTTTAATGCCAGAAAGTTTTTTGGTCTCTGGTAGTTTGCCTTTGTCATCAAACTTAGTCGGATGGCGGTGTCCTTCATGGATACGTCCCACCACGAATGGTCTATCAAGGTTACCATCAAAGAAATCTATAACGACCACCTCGCCAACTCTCGGTAGGAACCGTGCTCCATAGCCCTCACCCGCCCAAGGGGTGAGTACATCGACCCAAGCTGAATCTGTGTCATTGTCGTTAGAACCTGCACCGCCATCATGGTTATGATCTTCATTGCGAGTAAATAGGAAGCGAACTTTAATCCGTCCCCATTCATCAACATGAATTTCTTCCCCACTTAAGCCAACAACTCTGGCACGCATTGGATGGGCAGTTGGTCTTTGGGTTAGGGGATTATATTCAGGAACAATCTTAATATTACGTCGTTGTAGAACCAATTCATTGGCTTGGCGTTCTTCACTGTTGTTTGTGATGATATTGGTAGTCTGCCAATCACTTTGTTTCAGCAAAGTTTCAACTTGGTGGGCCAAGTCTTTCGGTAAATTATTCTGATTATAAAAGCGCTTCGCTATGATCAGAAACTGCTTATTTTGAGACTCGAGTTGAGATATGGTCGGATGTTCATCTAGCTCAAAAAAGTAGCCGACATTTGCATCTCGTATAGTAGAAGTAGCAGTAAATTGTTTGGCTTGTGAGTCGTAGTAGTTGCTCAGGTTTTCATTGAACTTTTCAATCTGACTGTTACCTGATTTGGTTACACCATCTTCACCATTCAAGTCTTGTATCCATGCTGGGCTAAAATGCCATGCTTGTTCTAGACCTAAACTGGCGTTGTCGTAGTTTTCACTGTGCTGGTGTTTACTTTGAACTGAACCTGCACCTTCTTCTGTTTCCAATGCATCCGCTTGCCATCGTTGGATATGCACTGCGGTGGGTTGAAGTGTACGTTGTCCTGTAATATTGATGATCGAATCAGAAGCTTCTACAGCAGAACTGCGATGAAAACGGATGTTACGTCGATCCAATGCTTGGTACTGATCATTGCTGTCAACAAGTCGTAGTTTTTGGGGTTGGATTTGTTCACTTGAACTGGACACTTTAAGCTGTGCTTCATCGATTAAAGTTGTAATCCCTTCCTCAGAAAGAAGCCTTTGAATGAATTCGGCATCTAATTCATTATTCTGCATAATGAATGGTCGGACATCATAGTCCTTGGTTAAGCCGCTTTTATCCAGTGTAAGACTGGTTGCAAACAAGGAACTTCGTTGTTGCCACTCAGAAAAAATGCATTGAACGATGTCCACAACAGATTTCGCCATGAACACTCTCGAATTTCTACGATATTTCCACAGCGCTGTCGGATCTTCTACAGTTAAACGATAAATTGTAAGGGAACCATCAGAGGCACCGACATCTGCTTTGGTCACAATGCCTGAAATTCGATTGAGTTCGGATTGATCGTTGACAATATCAATGGCGACTTGAGAACCAATGAAGGTCTTTAAAGGCAATTGAGCATTGGTTGAAAGGCAGATCAGCTGTAAGTGAATTCCGTCATTGAGGGCATGTGTACCATCAATACGCTGAAGGGAGACGTGATCGTTGAGCATATCATTGCTGAACTTTAAGTGTATCGCACGTTGTTTTGCTGTAAGACCTAATTGCTCCAAAGCAGCATAAATATTGTTAGACATAGTTTATTATTGGATTTTAGATTGTGATCCATTCTACTCAATTACTTAATAATCTGTCTATACAGAACTGTCTATGATCATGTTCAGTACGACAATTTATGTCTCATTTTGTTTCAGCTTCTTAAGTAAATTGCGGCGATAATCCACTTGCCCTTTTGTGATTTGGAATAGCTCTTGTATTTGCTTTCGTTCTAAATTTTCTAACTCAAACTGATGTTGTCTCACCCAATCATAATCAGGTACTTTAGTCTCAACTACGATACCTAATTCTTTTCTGACATAAGCTTTTGCTTTCTGTAATTGAGATTCAGTCATATTTAACTGTAAAGCAAGACTTTTATCAGTTTGCCCTGAATTCAAAAGTAAGTCTTTATTGTCCAAAAACCATTGTTTTCGCTCCTTTCTTCGTTGCGCTCGTTGGATTCCAGTTGTAGGTGATTGATTTTCCTCACACATTCTCAAATGTATGTCTCGTGCAATACTAATATGCACATTAAATTGTTCAGCGAGTTCGACAATTGTGTTGCAATGTACAATCTCATCTTTATGTTGTAAAAACATTTTTTCTCGCTCTACAACTTTGTGCAATGATCGACGTTTAAGCGGACCCGCAATGCCTTTACATCGCTGAAGATATCTCGCGTACCATTTCACTTGTTTTTTTGTCAATCCGTATTTTTCAAATAGTGTTTCAAAGCTTTCCGTAAACAACTCATCTTGATGGGCATAGACCCATTCATAATCTGCTTTTTGCTTCTTTCTCTGAATGTTGAGCTCACGCCTAAAACGCGTTAAAACATGCTTAGAAACTCCAAGTTGTCCTGCTAAGTCGTCAAGTTTCATGCTGCTGTTTTGCTTAATATAATCCGCAAGTTCAGACGTAAGTATATTTCCTTGGTTACTTCCATATACCTGCTCACTCATCCGACCTTTATATATCATCACTCCATTAATTAAATGTTTTTCCTCATAAACGTTCCAATCCTCACCCTGCCAATCCTTGATTATCTTTATTGGGTATAAATTATACTTTTTTGCCATAATAACTGAAATTTATTGTGTTGATGAATAACTCTTGTTTTATCAACTTCAGCTTAAAAATTGAAGTGTTTTTAAAAAAATGTAAAGAATTTGAAATTTTTTTGTGATTTAACATCAAAGTTATTTTCATTCAAAGGCTTGATCAACCTAGAATTAACGAAATTTAGAAAACTCTATTTAATCAATTGATATTACTGTTTATGGATGAGCTTTCAATTAAATACATTGGCGGTGTACTTTACGGGCTCAGCCATGTATCCAATGTCGATGAGTTCAGCTATAAATATACCATGACAGGAAATGCCACTAAATATACAAAAAATAATGCAAGGGCAAATGTTTTTTTGTGGCTAATACAATCACTTAAAAGTTTGTCTCCCACAATCTCATTACAATTCAATTATTTTAAAACATAAAGTTGTGCACTCTTGATTTCTATTTTTTTCAATTAGCACATCATAGTTATTAGTCACAACAATGTCATAATGTAAATTTAGACTTAGACTTATTCAAGAGTAGTGGAATGACATCTTATTAGAATATTTTTTCCATTACGCATTTTTTATAAATCGTATTCAGCTTTTATCCCTTTCACTTTTATTTCATAAATTTTACTTAGGTTACTGTTATGGATTCAAACACCGCTGAACCACAACAAACTACTGAACTAGACAAGCCTATATTAGCGGCATGTTATGTCCGCATGTCTACAGATCACCAACAATACTCAACGTTAAACCAATCCGATAAGATTCAAGAATATGCAACCGCTCACAATATAAAAATCATCAAAACTTATTCTGATGATGGAAAAAGTGGACTAAGTCTAAATGGACGTTCTGGACTCCAACAATTAATACTAGATGTTGAATCACAAAAAGTTGATTTTAAAATTATCTTGGTTTATGACATAAGTCGTTGGGGTCGTTTTCAAGATGCTGACGAAAGTGCCTACTACGAATACATTTGTAAGCGTGCAGGCATTAATATCATTTATTGCGCTGAACAATTTGCCAATGATGGAACAAACTTTTCCAATGTCATGAAAAGCTTTAAACGAACAATGGCGGGAGAATATAGCCGTGAATTATCAAACAAAGTTTTTATTGGCCAATGCCGTTTAATTGAAATGGGTTTTAGGCAAGGCGGAACTGCTGGCTATGGCTTAAGACGAGCTTTGATTGATCAACATGGTAATTTAAAGACATTACTCAGAATGGGAGAACACAAAAGCTTTCAAATGGATCGAGTCATACTTGTAGCAGGACCAAAAGAAGAAATAGAAATTATCCATAAAATTTATGAATGGTTTATCCAGCATAATCTGACTGAATCTCAAATCGCAGAAAAATTGAATTCAGATAATATAAAAACTGACTTTGACCGTGCATGGACTCGAAATACAGTACATGAAGTGCTTACCAACGAAAAATATATAGGTAACAACGTTTTCAATAGAAAATCATTCAAACTCAAAAGGGTTCATATATCTAATCCTGAAGAACAATGGATTAGAAAAGATCAAGCATTTGAAGCAATTGTCCCTTTAGAAATGTTTTATACGGCACAAGGTATCATTCGAGAAAGGTCACGCAAATACACAGATGAAGAATTACTCGATTTATTAAAAAGCTTATATCAAAAACATGGTTTTTTATCTGGCATAATCATCAATGAATCTGAAAGTACTCCTAAGACAGGCGTTTATTCCAACCGTTTTGGAAGCCTGCTTCGAGCTTATGAGTTAATCGGGTTTCAACCTGAACGAGACTATCGTTATATTGAAATCAATAAATTTTTAAGGAAATTGCACCCTGAAATTACACAACATGTTATCAGTGAAATGGCTAAGTTAAATGGAGCGAACATTCAAAAAGATCCATTTAACGATCTCATTTTCATCAATGAAGAGGTCAGTATTTCACTCGTTCTTACTCGTTGCCACCAACTCGGTAGTGGAAATTATCGCTGGAAAGTTCGTTTCGATACAATCCTGAATCCTGATATATCTGTTGTTGTACGCTTAGATTCAACAAATACAGCGATTAAAGATTATTACCTTTTACCTAGACTAGATTTTATGTGTGACAAAATTAACATTGGGGAGTTCAATTCAGTGGAGTTAGAAAGTTTTAGATTCGATAATTTAAACTATTTAATTGGAATGGCGGAGCGTGTCAAATGGAAAAGCGCGAGTTAACACAGTTAAGAGAAACCTCGATTCAACTTATTAAAATAGAGCAAATTGAAATTCTAAATCCGAGGGATCGAAATCCAAAAATCTTTGCAGAAATTATTGAAAGTATTCGTAAAGTGGGCTTAAAAAAACCCATTACAGTAACTCAGCGTATAAATAGTACCTTTCAATATCAACTTATTTGTGGCGAAGGAAGGATACAAGCTTTCAAAACTTTAGGAGAAATTGAAATTCCCGCTAGAATTATTGATGTTGATCAAGAAGATGCTCTGATTATGAGCTTGGTTGAAAATATTGCAAGAAAGCAACATAGGGCTTTAGATCTACTCAGTAGTATTGAAAGGCTATCTGATTTAGGCTATGACAAATTTACGATAGCCCAAAAAACGGGGCTTGTCCCTGAATATATCCAAGGAATTCTTACCTTGTTAAAAAATGGGGAAGAGCGTTTATTGTATGCTGTTGAACAAAAACGTATCCCATTGAGTATTGCTTTGACTATTGCAAAAACAGCAAATAATAATCCTGAAATGCAACTGGTTTTACAAGAGGCTTATGAGATGGGAAATTTAAAAGGAAATCAACTTTTACAAGCAAAGAGAATAATTGAACGTCGACAATTTTCAGGAAAAAGTCTGGGGTATGGTCAATATCAAATCAACAATAAAATTACGGCAAATGACATTGTTAAGACTTATCAAAAAGAAGTTGAGCGACAACAAATTGCTGTGAAAAAAGCTGAACAAACTAAACAAAAGCTAAGTTTTATTATAGGTGCTCTAACCCATCTAAAAGCTGATGAACTATTCAGTACACTATTAAGAGCAGAGAATTTAGATACTATGCCAAAATACTTAGATGAACAAATAAACTAGGGTGGTGATAAAAATGAAACAAACCAAAATATCATTCTATTTTCAGCCTTTATATCTCCGCCCAGAACAAATATTAGTCACTAGAAAATTAGGACCACATATTCCATATACCAGAAAATACAAGCAAATCAAAGCGTCCATTCTTGAGATAGGAGTTATTGAACCATTATCTATTTCAGAAATAAAAGGTGATAAAAATTTATTTTCGCTACTTGATGGACATCTGCGGCTTGAAATTTTAAAAGAATTAGACCATGCCGAAATTCCATGTTTACTTTCAACAGACGATGAAAATTATACGCACAATAAGCAAATTAATCGCCTTGCAACAATTCAAGAACATTTTATGATTCAACGAGCTATTGAACGAGGTGTAAGTGAAGAGCGGCTAGCAAAAGCTCTCCATATGGATATCAAATATATTAAATCAAAAATGAACTTACTCAATGGCATTTGTCCAGAAGTTGTTGAGCTATTAAAAAACAGAGAAATTTCACATCAGGTTTTTCCTTTTTTAAGAAAAATGAAGCCATTAAGACAAATTGAATGTACAGAACTTATGTTATCTGTGAATAACATAACGATGACATATGCAAAGGCATTACTTGCAGCAACTGATATCAATATGTTAGTTTCGCCTCCAAAAATAAAAAAAATAGCCCTTCAGTTGATGCCATCAAAAAAATTGAAAATGACATCTCTAGTTTACACTTACAATATAAAGCAATCGAACAAAGCTACGCGCAAGATACGCTTAACCTTGTTATTGCTATTGGCTATATTAACAAAATCGTATCCAATGAAAATATTAAAAATCATTTAGTAAAATATCAGCCAGATATTTTATCTGGCTTCGACACATTAATTAATTCAAATGTGGTTAAGTAGCTTAACTAAAATTCAAATTATTCCATTAATTTTCAAAATCTTATCGCACTACAATATTAAATATAATATAAATTAACTTCAAAACAGTCAAACGTCCTATATTTTCACGGATCTATGTAATCAAATGAATATTTTTGTATGTGATGGTATAAGGTAGTTGGTATTTCATATTAATGACCATCCATCCTAGTCGACATTTGAATTTTTCAAAACAAACTCTTTTAAAAAGGCTGCAACTTTCACATTGACTTTGAAAGGTGGTATCGCCTTTCCTTCTTCCTGCTCAAAATGTTGCTTTGCCTTTGTCTTGTCCACAGTATTCAATAATGTATCAAAACGTGCAAATTCATTTATATTATTTTCATTGACATGCGCGCTGATCAACTGTCTTAGTTTTGACTCGTCTAAACCAAAAGAAGTCGCAATAGCATGTATTTCATCCTCTTTGGCTTTAAATTGATACTCCGTAATATAATCTCTAAACGATTTATCTTCTTGTAATTTCACATCACCACGTTGTAAGTCATGCAAAAAGATATTGGCAATTCTTTGTTCATTATGCGTCAAAGCCGCAAAACTCTTATGTAACTCATTTAATGCGACTTCAAGTGATATAGCTTTTTCACCATCATACAATGCTTTCAAATATTTGGTAAATCGACTGTTCATGTAATCTGAATCAATCTTATCAGTATCAATTTCAGTTAAATATCCCTCAACTTCAAATGGAACACTACCGCCACCACCACCGCTTCCAACTTCAGAAAATAACTCTTTGTATCGTAAAGCTAAAATTAAATAAGTCTGTTGGTCTATACTAACCTCAAATGGTGGCTCATTTGATTGTTTATCATCAAAGCAATAGGTAAGTTGCTTCCAATTAAAACCTTGAATTTTTGCAGCCTCAAGATGCTCATTGAACTGCTTAAATAGTTTTGCAAACTGACCACAATCATCTTTGTCTTCAGGTAACTTTTCAAAGTTTTCGATACCCGCACTTTTAAACAGTTGTTCTATATCAGTAAAAATCGCGTTTAATTTATTTAGGTTATCTTGCAGTTTATCTACAAATAAAGCCAAAGGCTTATCGCCTGAATACAACTTAACTGCTGCATCAATATTACGTTTCATCGTATGCGGACGTCGGTAATATCGAATGATACCGAATGGTTTATCTTTACCAAATAAGCGGTTGGTACGTGAGAATGCTTGAATCAAGTTTGCATACTCAAGCATCTTATCCAAATACAAAGTATTGACCCATTTAGAGTCAAAACCTGTCAGCATTTGATCAACAACAATCAATAGCTCAAGCTGTTTTTCAGGGGTATGTTCTACACGCTTATATAATTCTTTATGGGCTAAACGGTCAGCAATATCACGCTTCATTTTGGCGTGGGTGGCTAAACTAAACTCCATGCCATAACGATTATTATAGTCGCTTATGATCTCAACCAAGCCATCTTCTTTGAATTTAGCATTTTCATTATTATCAATATTTGGATCAAACAATGCCGTAATTTTTAGCTCAGGTTTTAATTTTTTAAATAAACGATAATATTCAATTGCTTCGGCAATACTACTGGTGGCAAACATGCCATGAAATTTATTATTTTGGCTATATTGAATCCAGTTCTCTAAAATATCTTCAACCACTTTATTTTGATGCTCAGGACGACGATACTGCTCTGTTGGCAAGTAATCTTCAATTCCTCTGGTATAGTTGTTGGCTTTATCCCAATGACCTGCCATAGCAACCTGACTTTTATCCATAAAGCGTAAATAAATTTCTTTCTTTTTAGGATCAGCCATAGCCTCTCGAACAGTATTGGCTTTTGCTTCATCCAAAGCCACAGCTTCTCGTAATTTTGAATCTTTATAAGTTGAAATCAGGTAAGGATCAAAACCGAGTACGTTTTTATCTCGAATACCATCTGCAATACTGTAACGGTGCAACTCATGACCGAATACTGTTGCGGTGGTATTCAAATTCTTTTCATTTTCGTCTTGAATCGGCGTCCCTGTAAAACCAAAGAAGACTGCCTGAGGAAAGGTTTCTTTAATGGTAATGAGCATATCGCCAAAGGTTGAACGGTGTGCTTCATCTACAATAATGACGATGCGCTTTTTCTGCATCTGCTCAATATCATGGGCTTTGAGACCACCCTCTTCTTGCTTGATATTACTCATTTTTTGAATTGAGCTAACAATCAGGACTTCGTTCGGATTGGTACTTTTGAGTTTGCTAATCAACGCATAAGTATTTTCAGTAGATTGTACAAAGTCGTCCGTGTCTGCAAAGTTATTGTATTGCTCTAATGACTGCGTGCCGAGTTCAATACGATCCATCAAGAAAATCACTTTATCAGCATCTTTAGAGGTTGCAATCAGATAAGCCGATTTAAAGCTGGTCATGGTTTTACCTGAACCAGTGGTATGCCAAATATAACCACCTAAACGATCTCGCCCGTCCCACTCGATACGCGCTACACGGTCAGAAATAGCACGAACTGCAAAATACTGGTAACTGCGCATGACCTTTAAAACGCCATCGGTTTTATCTGCTACGGTGTAAAATCCAATGAGCTGATGTGCCATCGGAATAGACAGCAAATGCGCAGCAATGTATTTCCAATAATTGATTGGTTCGTTGTTAAAATCTGCCCAGTTAAAATAGTAATCTGAGTTAAATGATCCATCTGGACCGGGATTGGCAAAGTATTTAGTTTCTTCTGGATTCATCGCTACAAAGATTTGTACCAATGAAAATAGCCCTGAAAAAATACCTGAACGGGCATAGTTTTCGATTTGATGTGCTGCCTGACTGACAGGGACGCCTGAGCGTTTCAATTCAATATGAAACAATGGCATACCATTGATCAGCAACATAATGTCGCCTTGTCGATCATTTAAAATCGTTGAAGACGTTGGGAATTTGGGTTGTTGTACGATTTGGTAACGGCTTTCCCCAGCTGCGATTTGCTGGCGGTCATAAATACTAAGGCTTATTTCTTTACCTAAGTGTGCTGGATCATTTGGGTTGTCTCGTTTGATAGAAACAGTTTTGCCATTAATAAAGCCATTGAGTGCCAACGGTGTACGCAAAGTTTTAATTTGTTCGAGTATTTGCGCCATTTCGGAGTCAGTAAGTGGCTGACTATTCAGCCGATCTATACCGCTATTATTTTCAAAAAGAATATTTGCCCAGTTGTTGATTAAATCCTGTTCCGTAGGATTTTTAATTACACCTTTCCACCCTTTTTTTAAAAGGATGTCGATAAATGCCTGTTCAAATTCTTTTTCGCTTTTAAATGTCATGGTCTATTTGCTTTTATCAAGTCAATTTATAAAAAGTCTCCCTTTGAAAGGATGAGCCGCGATTAAAGCGGCGCAAGGGAGGGATTCAAACAAACATTTTTTCTAAAAATGCCTGTTTTAGATTTTTTAGGGTTTGAAGATGTTGCTGTTGTAATACAAGGGTTTCGTCAAGTTGTTTGAAAAATAGACCTATTTGAGTCTGTTCCTCGTATTTCGGAAGCAAAATCAAAATCTTCTTCAAGCTCTCCTGATTAATGTTTGTATTAGCGCTTGTGGTAGCATTAGCCAATATTTGCTTTCTTACTAATGGAATAGAGAACATTACTTTTTTATAATCTAAACTAAGATTAATATTCGATCTAAATCTAATAAGAAAACCAGAATAAGTCGCTCCCTCAATATCATCCACCAGTACAGCCGTATCTCCAACACCTTCCAACTTAACAGAAGACCTTACAAATAAAACATCACCTTTCAATAAGTTGTAGTCTTTTTTTTGCTTATTAGTAGCATTGACGAGCTCTAAATTGTGCTTAGTAACTTCAGTAGATTCAAAAATATGTTGAATATTTACAAAAGGATTTCCAAAACCCATAGAGTCCTTATCCATATTCATGCCATTTTTAAATTCACCTAAATTTTCTAATTGAAATTCCTCCCACTCTCCACTAAAACCTTTTAAACGAATCTCAGGCTGCTTATTACTTTCTGCTGTTGGAAACATTTTTTCCAGCATGGCTTTTTTAAGGTTTTGCGTTTGATTCAATTTCTTTTCATGCAAAGCAATAGATTGATCAAGGTGCTGGAAAAACTTACCGATATCCTTTTGAGTTTTCTCATCAGGGCAATAAATAGGCATTTCAATTAATATTGAATTTTTTATTGCGAGTCGATCAGATCTAGCACCAGTGTCCCCGTTCAAAAACATAAAATGATGCCATTTAGATGATTCAAAATAGGTTTCTAAAAACTGATAATCAAGACCATGCACCCTAAAAACAAAATAAAGTGGAGAAACGACCCCTATACGTCCTAACTTATTTCTTTTAATTGGACCTACAGGGGCAAAATTTGATATCCGCGGATTATAAATAAAATCATTTTCTTTAACTACATAATAGCCTTTAATGCTACTAGAATTAGAAATATCTTTATCAAAAAAATCTCGTTGAGAAACCACTCCAAATTGCGCAGAATTGGTGAAAGTTTCTGTGTATAAACTATTGAGATTTTTTTCAATAACTTTAAAAGAAACACTTTTTAATTTTTTCTCAATCCAAGTCTGATTAAATCCTTTAAACCTAATCTCAGGGCATTTTTGATTTTCCACATTATGCCCCTTTTAACAATGCTTGAAACTGTGCCAAACCTTGCATGTCAAAATCATCACCTGTTAAATCATCAATCAGGCTCGCAAGACTATTTTCTGCTTCAGTCAGCTTTTGCGTGGTTTCGGTATAGGTCACTGCATACTTATCTGCCAAAGCCTGTACCACATCAGTCAAATGCTCAATTACTTCATTCGGCAACGCCAAAATTGCAGACACAATCGGTTGCACCCACTTCGCTTCCAACAGCTCTAAAACCTGTGAATCTTCTAGTGCTTCAATCGTGGTTTTAGTCAACAAATACAAAGCATTGGCATCAGCTTTAATCTCAGCTTTCAGCTCTTTCTCCTGTGCAAGCAAATCTTCTACTTGGAACAACTTCGCTTCCAAAGAGTCTTCAGCAAAAGTAAAATTCGCCTGTAACGTTTTTAAATAGGCTTTGACCTTACCTATTGCATAAGTACCATTTTTATTGGCTTCAATGTTCGCCCACTGTACTTCAGGATGTGACTGTACAAACTGTTCCTGCTCAGGCTTTTTCGCTTTATTTGCAAGCAATTCTAACAATTGATTGATCACACGGATTTCAGGCGTTTCTATCTCTTCAAATGCCTGCTTCAATGCTTTGGTAATTTCTGCTGTTACAAAGGCATCATTGGCATCGTTCAATAAGGTGTCTTTGTCTTCTTCAGACAACGAATCCATAATCGCTTCAATTTCAGCACTGGCTTCAGTTAAAGCACGTTCTTTATTTTGCAACGCAGTGAGTTCATCAATAAGTAAATGTTGTTGTACCAAATCAAATGGCAACACATAACCCACCCAACCGTCTTGAACTTCCTGCTCTTTACCATCTTTCTTTTTAATGACGATATTCGGATTCACAATCTTGGTCGCATTTAAGCCCTCAGATTGAATAATCTCCAAGTCCCCTGCAATGCTTTGCCATTGATCATCCAAGGCTTGATAGGCTTGATATTTGTCAACTAAAGCAATATTTTCCAAACGCTTGAAAATATCCTGACTTAAAACATTTTCCTGCTGCGCAATATGCAAAGACTGCATCTTGCCAATGAGTTCAGCTTTTAAATAATCATGGAAATTGGCAAAAGCCGTATTAAATTGCGATTTAAATGTTTGAACATTGGCATGCTGATAAATAGCATTACTGATTTCTGACGTGGCTAAATCGACATAAGGCGTATTGCTATCAGTAAATAAGTCTTGGCGTAACTGAGGAAATGCCTTCCAGTACTCAGCATGTGCATCAATTTCTTTTTTCGGAATACCGCCAAACATGGTGGCATAAATATCCCAAGTTTCCGCTGTTGCAGAAGAATCAACATAACGAGGAATATTTAAGTTATAGCCTTGTTCACGAATTTCTTCCAAGCTGACCAATTTAGAAAATTGCTCAATATCTTTACGCTCTACAACAGCATCAACAATTTTCTTAATGTTGGATGCTTGTAGATGGTTATTTTTACCAACTTTGATAAAGCCTTTTGATGCATCAACAATGAGCACATCACTACTTTGGCGACGTTGTTTTAAAATTATGATTACAGTTGGAATACCTGTACCAAAGAAAATATTGGCAGGTAATCCAATGATTGCATCTATATGTTTATTTTCAAGCAAGTTTTTACGAATACGTTCTTCTTCACCACCACGGAACAATACGCCGTGTGGTAGAACAATCGCCATAATGCCATCAGGTTTTAAGTGATATAGATCATGTAACAGGAACGCGTAGTCCGCTTTAGTTTTTGGTGCTAAACCAAAACGAGCATAACGCGGATCAGATTCTTTATTCGCTGAATCCCATGCTTGAGAATAAGGCGGATTAGACACCACAGCATCGACATACAACGGTGTATAGGTACTGATTGGATCATGGTCTTCAAAATACGGCCAATCATCCTCTAAAGTATCGGCATTTCGAGCCACAATGTTCGCAGGCAAAATACCACGCATCACCAAATTCATACGGGTTAAGTTATAGGTATTTTCCTTTAACTCTTGTGCGTAATATTTGATTTTATTTTCATCGTTGACGTGCTTGGCAACTGAACTACCAATATTTATCAATAGCGACCCAGAACCACTGGTTGGATCGTAAATTTTGATTTCTTGCTGATCTTTTAAGTGATGTGCAATGATTTCAGACATCAACACAGATACTTCATGTGGAGTATAGAACTCACCTGCTTTTTTACCTGCATTAGCAGCAAATGAACCAATCAAATATTCATAAATAAAACCAAGTACATCGTAGTCTTGCTTGTTATTCATCGGAATAACTTTGATCAATTGCAATAAATCACTGATAGCTTTGGTTTGACTGTTTGAGTTGTCACCAAGTTTACTCAAACCTGTTTCTAGTGTTTTAAAAATACCATCGAATACTTTTTTATGTGATGGACTAATTAAACGAGAAAAGGCAGACAATGCATCACGAACATTGGCAACATTGAAGTCATTGCCTTTTTTCAGCCATGTCGAAAACAGATTGTCATAAGCAATAAAATAGCCTATACCATCTTTAATAAATTCAACCGTTTCTGGGTCTTCTTCAGTGAGTGCTTCAATATCTGCTTGACTAAAATCTTTCGCTTCTAAAAAGGCTTGTTCTTTGTCAGATAAAAACTTGTAGAACATGAACCCTAAGATATAGTCTTTATATTCATTTGCCTCAATCTTTGAGCGCATTTTGTTTGCTGAGTCCCAAATTTTGGATGCGAGTTGTTGCTTGTTCATAGGTTGTCTACAGTTCTAAAAAGTTAAAGCCTCTTATTACCGCGAAGGCGTATGTTGCTAGTATTCTCCTTGATTTTGGAAACGTTCTCAATAAGAACCTTCAAATAAGAAATATTTATAATTTTAAAGTGTTTTATATTTTGTTAAATTTAATATAATATTTTCATAAATTTAACTTTAATTACACTGACAACCATATGGCAACTTTAGAAAAAAACTTAGAAATAGCAAATTTAGTATGTAAATTTGGGGATCACAATTTATTGGACTTATACAAAGAGGTTGTTGAACCTTCGTTTTTCAAAAACAAAAGCCGAAAAGCAGGCAAAAGTAATTTCTATTTTGATGAAGTAGCCTTGGTTAATCTAGGTGAAGATATACTAGGTAAAAAAGATACTCTAGCTATAGTAGGACGATTTGTAAAACAGACTAAACTTGAACGTGAACAGTATCGTGATTCAAGTGGGAAACTAGTAAAAGATAAGCAAAACCTTGATTCAGCACCTTCGGCAATTTTTGCTTTAATCTTAAACAACCATAGATTACTTTATGCAGCAGAAACTAAATATGCTCCAACTCCTGAAAATTTTAGAAGCACATTGTCATATTTTTTAAGAAATGAGCAAATTAATTATAAAGATAGTTTACCTAAAGAGGAAAGAAATCCCTTTTTAAAAAAATTCCCAATTGTCGAGTTGACGCTGACTCCACTTACGAATCAAAAAACTTTAAATGAAAACATATATTTATTCAATAAGTTAAAGAAAGTTACATTTATTCTCAATGATCGCAACTCTGAAATTGATGGAGAGGACATGTTCCGTCAAATGCAAGAAACCTCAGATGAAGCTGGAGGACAAGGGAAATTTGAAATTACGAATAACGAAGGTTTAAACCAAAAGGTTATTGCTAAAGAGGCTAATAAAGCAACGATACAAGGCAACCAAAATATTATACTTCTTGGTACTGACGCATCTGGAAAAAAATTAAAAATTGACAATGATGATGTGAAAATTCAAACAACTATTGATGTCGTTCAAAATAATATTTTTGCTACTGTTTTAAATATGTTTTCAGCATTCACAAAACTTATTCACTCCAATGAAATAAAAGTCAAACAAACAGATACAGAAACCCAAAAAATTCTGAATACTATTGATACAACTAAAGTTACGACTATCCATGAAATTGAGACTGACTGATGAATGGGCTCTTAGAAGAAAAAAATATTCGTGAGATCTATAAAAAATCCCAAGTTATACCTTTGTCAAATTTTAATAAATTTTTTCCAATTACTATTGATTTAATTTTTTTTGTAATTCTTATACTAAATAATACAAGTATCGAAACTAGTTACACTAAAATAAACGAACTAGTTTCATTTTTGTTTTCTGCAATATTTGCCACATTAGGATTTTTAGTTACAGGTTACACTATTTTTTGCACAATTACGCCATTAGATTTACAAAAAAAATGATTGCATACACTGATAGAAAAACTGAACTTATTTTTTTTAAAAGAGTTCATTTCACTTTTATTCGAGTTTTTATTTATTTTATTGCATTCAGTTTTTCTTTATTTATCATATATCTTTTTAAAGACTTAAATTTAGGTTATGAAACAAAATACATAACCATCGAGAATTTAAGTAATATTTATAGATACTTAAACTATATAATTTTAACTTTTTTAATTTCAGGAACTACTTTTTTATTTTGTGAAATAAGTTCTTTTGTATTCAACATTTATCACTCTATAGCAACAACACTCAGTTGGGTTGTTCAAAATGACTCAGAGACTAAATAACACCAAACTCATTCTTAAAAATTAGCTATATAAAATCAATATCTTTAAAACAGGTGAAGCAATCTTACCAACCGCATCACCTAATGCTTTTTAAAATATATTTAACAATTTTAATTCACCGCCCTCACACTTCCCTGCAATCCCTGCTGGATATCCTGCACAAACCCATCCCCCTGATTGGGCTTAGTTTTAACTTTAGATTTTGACTCAGACTGAGTTTGTTTAGACTCAGTAACTTCATCTGTATAAAACTCCTCCACCAAATCCAAACCCTCTTCTGAATTCACCTCAAATCTTGCATTACTAAAACACTGTCGAGCCATCTGATCTAAAGCATTTTGATTAAATCCAGTTGCTTTGCTTTGTTGATCAATCTCTTTTGCCATTTGAATGGCTTGTTGTAGGTTGACACCATCTTTGAGTGTTAAGTCCACGTAATACACAGGTGTTCGATAGCTTTGTGTGGTGGACTTTCCTCTCAGAGTCAGTTGTAGTGGTAAACAGGACAGCAAGCCATTCGATGCTGCGTGGTAATAATGAAGTCGTGCTGCCAAAGTACGAATGCTGTTAAAACCCGTGGTCCTAAATACAAAACTGCCAAACTCATCCGATTCGTCTAAGTTGACATGCAAGCGTCCAAAAGGTTTACAGTTCCCTCCCTGTGCCAATGGACATAGCTCTGGGGAAGGACATTGATGTTGTTCTACACCTTGGTTGGTTCGTCTTTGACAAATCTCTCCATTGCCAATACATACAGGTCGTCCAGTTTGGCGATCAAATAAGGTGTACTCTGCTCTAAGATTGAGTTCAGGATCATTGAAGATCATCCGTACTGGAATTATTCTGAGTTTTTGATTGGGTGCTTTGGCTCGAAATTGTTCATCCAGTGGATGTTTAATCCAGCCGTCTTTTCCTTGGATTTGGCTGGTAATGGTAAATTGGTCATCCTTTTCAGGGAGTCGTTTTCCATTCTTTTCAACAATTTTACCAATGCTGATTCTACCGAGTATGGGTGGTGTAATCGCTAAACCTTTGATCATGGTATTTCTCTCTTTTGAATAAATTAATGTGACATTTAAAAATCCCATACGCTCTGGCATGGGACTTTTAAATGTTTATTTCACTTCAAATTACTTAGGCTAAATTTGTTTCAGTCAGCATGAGTGTAGATGTTGAAGCGCCTAGAACCTTGTTTACTTTGTGGAAATTGATTGAGGTATTCAGGGTACTGTTTGAGTAATGCCTTAGTGTCCAAACCGATTGAATCCTTAGACTTTTTCCAAGTTATCGAGCCTGTTTTAAAGGTGGCTCGTTCAGCCTGTTGCATCTTGGCTTGTAGTTGGTGTTTCAGTAGGTCAAATGTCTCTTGACCACTTTCAATTTGATGGCGTGCTTGAATCAATTGTTCAAATTGTTGATTGGCAATTGGGTCTTCGCCAAGATCAATTGTGCTTAATGGCACATGCTCAGGGTAAAGTAGTTGCAAGGCTTTCGCTGCTGATTCACTGGCATCTGCTTCAGGTGGGGTATCTTTTTCCACACATTCCCAGAAGTGCCGTTCTGCATGGATAATGTGTTGGATCACTGATTCTGAACGGGTCACTTTAAAAATACGGGTTTCATGTCCACAAATCAGTACACAGATATGTGCTGCTTTTTTGCCTGTCACTGCCAGTTGGTGTTGCACTTGGCAGAGCACATATAAAGGCACACCATCTCGCCAAAGCTTGGCACCATGTTCCCCTGCGGTTTTACATTCGAGAATTTGTACATCTGCATCACCGACCACTGAGTAATCCAAGTTGGCTAACATAAAGTGTTTATCAGCTTCAGGGTGTTGGAGTACCGCATTGACTCGTCGGACCTTGTAATTGGTGTGGAGACTGTAGTATTCAGCCACTAAGGGTTCTAAACGTTTACCCCAATAGAGTGGTGCATGCCCTTCACTTTCATCCTCAATGTTTTGTTGGATACGTCCTGTTTTAATCATCCACAGTTCAAGCATCGACATATAGGGATTGAGTCCACACGCTGCGGCACAGTCACTACTGCCAATGCCTTGTTTTCGGATTTCTAGCCACTCCGCTTGGCTCATTTGTTTGGTATTGACCAAGCGTTTAGCACTAAAGAGTTTTGGGGCAATAAATGTTTGAGCAGTTGTTGATGTGATGGGTCGAGTAGATTGGGGGTTGATATTGATGTGGTTATTCATAGTTTCATTCCTGTTATTGTTAAATTTTGGGCATAAAAAAACCACATCCGAAGATGTGGCTATAAAAGAGAAACTACAGGCGATTTAAGAATAAATCAGTATTGAGTTTCTGCTATTTTTACGCAATTATAAAGTAAATCTTCAACTAAACTTTAATTATTCAGATAGATTGAATAGTTGTTTAAGCCATCATCCTTAAAGCCTGTTCCAAACTACGTTGTTTTAAGCCTGCGCCTGCACCAAACCATGCTGAATCGAGCCGATGATCCTGACTCATTGCACGACGTTCATGATCAGCAAATTCTGTGATGGAGCAAAGTAAGCCATAAGCCGTATCTTTGGCTGAGGAAAGTGTAGCTCCTCGCCCATGCCCATTAAACATGGTCATGACCTTAGACATTGCTCTTCGGTTAGGTTCAGTTTTATTCGACTCTGCTTGATTGGCAACATTGCGATAGAAATGAATGATGCTTTCATCCTGTTCAGCAATACTTAGGCTCGTATTGTTAAATACGGCATCGAAATAGGCTGCGGCTTCTTGTTGGGTGACTTTTCGTTGACTGAGCTGTTTCATTTCATACATGTGCTCATCCCATGCACGGATTGAAATACCCAATTGTTGTTTGACCTTTTCAGCATCAAACTTGGTGCTGTGCGGTACTTTCACCACACCTCGACTTGTATCCTGCCCTTTCAGTGCAATCGCAAGTGTGTTATTACACACCACACGAATGGAAGTAAATTGTGCAATGGTGGCGAGCGTACCGTCACAAGCTGTGGCTAACAAAATATAGCCATTGCTGACATCTTTGCCTTTGAGTGCAGTCGTTTGTCCAGTTTTCGCCAAAGCCCAGAATTTCTTACCACCTTTGAGTACGCCTGCGGTTTCCAGTTCAAAGCCTGATTGTTCTGTTAAGTCTTTGTAGAAATGTAGAATCTCTTGAGGTTGTACTTCCTGAAAGCGTTGACTGACCACAGATAAAGGTGCATGGGTATCTGAACGATAAAGTACCCGTTGTTCTTCAAATGGCATAATGATACTTTGCTCACGATCATTTTGTGCCATATAACTGACATTTGAAGATTCAATTCGCCAATCCATACCAGCCTGTTGAGCCCAAACCTCTATGGGTTGGTTATGAGTAAGTTGGTTGCCTAATCCATGCCAAGGCGTTTGTCCAACATATGCCATTTGTTCAATTTGATGTGCCATAAAAAATTTTCCTATTCGTCATTTAATTGTTTAGATCGTCTATCCAAATTTGGGCATAAAAAAAGGCTTGCATAAAGAGCAAGCCCAAATTGTGATTCATCATATTTAGATTCAAATCTATTGATTCACTTAGATGATATATATCTGAAATATTTTTAAAAAATAAAAAAACTAATAGGGTTTTTGAGCCTCTAATTTATTTTATTCAGCCTAAATTATAAGTACTTATAGTCAAATGGATCTAAAATACAGTTATGTAATGTACCCTTTTTAGTGTTATAGATTTTCTTTATATTTTTAAGTCTTCGAATCGATGTTTCAACTGCCTATACCAAGATAGCATTCCAGTTTATTTAGAGTTTTCCTCCTTCTGGGTTATCTTTGATAAATTAATCAAACATCACTGGCTTAAAGTATTTTCAATTTAAAGAACCATTTTTGAAACAAAGGCTCTGATAGACATTAACTCGAGCAACATTAAATAAGTTCCAATATTCTCTTCACTCGTTTAAACAAAGTAAAACTTGAGCTTAAATGCATCGTTTCTGTAGTCTTCATTTATGGAGATGTTGTATTTGTTCAATAATTTAAGAAATGTTAAAAAAAATGACTATCTAACGCTTAAATGAAGAATAAGTAAGCATTTGTATATCATGAGATTTAATACATAGATAATTCATCAAAATCTTAAATTTTCAGAAAAAATATTTACAAACACATATGAATTTAAGGTTTATGAAATAGTTATAAAAATACCCACTATGGAATGTGGGTAAAAAGCTTGAATTCATGCCCGTCTTTCCGGGCTGCCAACTTTTTTTCACCCAATCAATTAATTAAAATTGATCTGAATAGAATATTAATAAAATTTTAAAATCAATTTAACTCACTATTATAAAAAAATTTAATACTGAAATACACGATTTCATTAAAATGAGAATATGATAAAAAATTCTAAGGAATGGATTTTATGTCATAATTTATGTATCTAATAAGCAGAAACGAGCTAAGGATCTAGCTCGTTTTAAATGTATATCTAAGAATTTAATATTGAATTCACTAGCCAAGGGCTTCAGTTATTCCAATCTTATTAAAACATTAATATTTTGCTTTTAGGGTCAAAAGAAAACTGCGTGGCTCACCATAGAAATTGCCATACCCTGGATAGCCAATAGTACTGTAATAAGTTTTATCAAAAATATTGTTTAGATTGAGTGCAATATTCCATTGAGGATTAATATCATAAGCAACCCGTGCTGACCAAACAGCATAATTAGGCTGAACAAGCTCAATAGTTTTCCATGCGCCATCAAATTTTTGAGTTTCTGGATTGAATGAGCGTACTGACCCACTCGCGTAGTTTTTGCTTTGTGCAACTACACCACCACCTACTTCTAATCCTTCAATGAGTTGATCAAGTTGATAGGTTGTCCAGATTTTAAGTAGATTTTTGGGTGTATAAGTGTTGTATGGATTATCCGTATTGTCCTTTTTCTCATTTTTATTGTAGGTATAACCTACAGACAAATTCCAATCTGTTGTAATGTTGCCATTTAACTCAATATCTACACCTTTACTTTCCATGGTTCCTGTTCCGATATAACAACAGGATGAATTGCTATTTGGAATACTTGTCCATGTGTTATAGACTTTTTCTTTTTCTTTTTTAATATTAAATAAGGCTATTGAAGCGAGTAGGTCTGAGTTGATTTGATGTTTAATGCCAAACTCAATATTTCGACCAGTTAAAGGATCAAGCCCAGGTCCATCAGCTGCAACTAAATAATTGCGTTGATTTTTATAAATTTCTGCAAAACTTGCATATGCTATTGTTGATGGAGAAATATCATAAGTTACACCATAGTATGGAACAAAAGTTTTATCTTCCTTATAGGTGTTTTGAATATTGGTCTTATGATTGTCAATCGTTAATTGATCTCTAAAGGTATATCGCCCACCAACTATTAAGGCTAAATCTTCCATAGGTCGAAGCTTTAAAGAACCATAAAATGCTGACTTACTTGTTTTATTGGTATTATCGGTTGTCCATGTAGCAGGTGGATATGACCATTCTGGTGGTGCTACACGATCAAATGCATCACCATCAGCATAATACGTCCAATTCTGCTTATAATCTTTTTGATTATCTGTATGATCGATACCTAAAATAATGTCATGCTTTTGTTCAAAAAGATTAAAACTTCCTTGCAAATTTAAATCTAACGTCGTTTCTTTAAAGCTTGTATCATCTTGATAACGCCACCATTGACTTTGGAACGTATCATAGCTAACTGCTCCTTCCATTTCTGCGCCATTAATTGCATCATCACCAATATTGTGTCGAGCATTTAACTGTGCTTTCCAGTTATCATTTAATTGGTGTTGTAGATTAGCAAAGAAAGAAAGATTTTCGCGCTCCACCCATCCCCATGGTGCTCCCATAGTTGTACTTCGTGGCAATTGTAAATCTGCTCCATCTTCCCAACGAGGCAAACTTGCATTAAAAGCGTCAGTTTTATCTTTCTGATAACTTATACCTGTAAAAAGTGTAGTTTCTGGTTGTAAGTCAAAACTTAATGCGCCATAGATCATTTCTCGGCGATTATGTGTGGGTTTGTAAAAAAAATCTTGATCTTGAAATACTGTGACCAATCGCCCTTTAATACTTTGATCTTGTGTTAATGAGCCCGTAGCATCTAATTCAGCTCGATAATTTTTCCAACTGCCTGCAGAGATAGTTCCATTCATGGCTGTTTCTGCTTTTGGTCTTTTTGAGTTTAAGCTAATCACTCCACCCGCTTCACCCGCACCAAATAAGCCATCCGCCCCACGAAGTACTTCTACTGATTCATATTGTGCCAAATCTGCACTATTACTTCTGTCCTGAAGGCTAGAAGCGCTTCCGCCATCATAACGAATATTCTCGATTTTTAAACCTCGAGCACTATAATTATTATTTAGCCAAAGCTGTTCACGTGTTACGCCCGTTGTTTGCACCATCACATCATCAAGCGTTTTTAAACCTTGTTCATCAATACGCTCTCGAGACATTACTGTGACCGATTGTGGAATCTCTTTAATATCTAAAGCATGTTTTCCAACCTTAATTATATTTTCACTAGTAGCATTGAATGAAAGCGTTGTAAGCTGAGACATTCCTGTTCGACTTGTTTCTTGATTATGAACGGCTTCTATTTGAGTATCTTGTGTTTCTACTCGAGTTTTATTTTCAACTCTGTAGGCATAATTTTTGACTTTAATAGCGACTAAATTATGAGGGGCTAATATAGTTGTTAAAGCATCATTAACAGAATAATGACCTCTGATTGCCGAACTTTGTAAATTTGAAAGAGCCCTTGAGTCATAACTGATGATAATTCCAGTTTGGATTTCGATCTGATTCAATGCCTTGTCTAAAGGGAGTTGATTAATATTTATAGTATACGTTGTATTTGCATAAACCATAGTTGCCATAAGACTTCCACCGATTATAGGCACTCCCCATAAAATTGCACGAATAGCCAATGCTAACGAACTTTTTATCTGATATTCCTTCATGTGATGTTCTCGATTTGGAGTATATTTATCAATAAGTCGAATGATCTAAAAAAAGGATCATTTTTTTATTATTTTTTTAAAACCATTGTGGCTCAGTTTTACTCCGCCATGTGGCTCAATTTCTTTCTGCTATTTTCACAAATAACTTTTAAGCCGTTTTGCTATGTTTAAAAAATTTCCTAAGACAGCCTTAATTTTACTTTTTATCTTCGCACTCAATGCGGGTTTAATAAATAGCATTACATTGATTTCTTTTTTACATCAACCTGTTACTCATATGACTGGCAATGTGAGTCTGCTAGCAAATGATCTTTATTTTTCCCTCTATCCACATTTTTTCTTTTTATTACTTATCATTCTTGCATTTTTTTTAGGTACAATTTTAAGCGGTTATATTCTTGGTTTTTCTAATTTTAAGTTAGAAGCAAGTTATGGTTATCTTCTTTCAATTGAAGTTACTTGTATTCTCTGTTGTTTTATCTTTTCTTATCTAAATATAGCTAACCTAACTATTATTTTTGCAGCTTTAAGTGCGGGGGTACAAAACTCATTACTCAGTTCTTATAAAGGAATCAATATTAGGACAACTCATTTGACAGGAGTATTTACAGATCTTGGTTTAGCCATAGGATTAAAAATTAGAAAAGTAAGCATACCTTCTCAAAGATTTTCCTTAAATATCGCAATTTTAACTGGATTTTCTTTAGGTTGTTTTCTCTCGATTCCTTCACTGAATTATCTTCATCGCTTTGCTTTTATCGCACCTCTAGGTTTATCTACATCTTTGTGTCTAGGCTATTGGTTCAAATACATTACTCAATCGAAAAAAAGTACTTCTCTGTAACAACAACCACTTTTAAGCCCCTGTAATACTTTGCCATAGGATATGCAATATTTTTAGATAGCTCTTTAAGGAATTCATCTTTTTTAATTAATTTTGAAAATGTTAAGTAACCGATAACTAATTTTTTAGGTTTATTGAATTGTTTAAGCTTCTCTATTTCCAAATTAAGTTCTTCTAAATTGATTCCCATATTCCCCTCTCTTTCAAAATTTTTTATTTTTAGTTTTTATTAAGTATAGAATTTTTAATTATGAACTAAAATTTCCAGACCAACACCTAAATATCGATAACAATGAAACTGTTTAAATTTAATTACTGTAAGATATTTTAACACAATGATCAAAAGATGTATTTTGTAACTAATGATATAGAAGATTTTTAAGCTATGTCTATACGTTAAATTTAGAATTTACTGAACTCATTCCCCCCCTAAACTCCCGCCTCTTTAACATTAAAATGAAATTACCCCCTATTCATCTAACGAAGAATGTGTGAATTGATAAAATCCAAGCGCAATGTAGCATTTATTTTCCAAACTTATTCACATTACAAATCGCAACTAAGGATACTTCATTCAAAAAAAATTTAGAATATTTATATAAGCTTAATTGACTAACTACATACGCATCATTATCCTTAACTTGCTGACCTACATTGTCAGTCGGTTTTAGCAGACCGTTTCCTAAGTACACTAAAATATCCCTATTTTTTTAGTGTGAACACTCGTGCTCCCTCTGCGGTAGAACGGGAGGGGGACACCTTCGGGTGTGCTGATTCTTAGGTTCAGTCTGCTAACCCCTTTTCGTTCTGCCACCATTATTTAGCAGTAAGTTGGTAGAACTTCTTAACCTAAGGAGTCAACCATGACTAAATTTTATCTATCTTTACTCTTTTCTCTAAACCTCTATCGACTATTACCCTGCCTTTGGCATAACAGCTAGTTTTTCATTCAACAGACATTCAATCTAAAGACTTATTCGTCCTTGGAATAGGACGCCTTTGTCTTTGCATTTTGTCATGCTGTTGAAATGATCAATTCCAAAATAAGCAATAACAATAAATTAGGGGGAATGATGAAAATTCAAACTTCAATTTTAATCATTGGTTGTTCACTCATAACACTCGGTTGTGCCAGTAAAGCTGAACGAGAGTTTCTTGGAGGTTGCCAATCTACAGGTATGGAGCGATCTGCCTGTAAATGTGTCTATCAAAAGCTAGAGGCTAAGTACGGAGAGGAAGGATTTAAAAACAATCTTTACACCTTAAGCCAAACTGAAGCCTTTCAAAACGATATGGTGCAAACCAGTTTGCAATGTATGCGGGAGTAAGCCATGAGAGCTATTGCTGGAATCATCTGTATTGTTGCAGTCATTTGCTTTCTGGGTCTGCCATTCATCGGCATGATGATTGTTTTTGGTTTGTTTTACTTACTTGCTCAATATGCGTTTGGTGGAAATAAATGAATACATCTATTACTTCTTGGTTAATCCGTTCTTATTTGATTATCGGCTTACTGTTTGCAATTTATCAAAACTTTTGGGGTCAACATAGCTATAAATCATTTGCCTATCACTTAGGGCAAGGCGTGATTTGGCCAGCAGTCATGTTCCCATCTGTGGGTAAATTCATTGGTGGCGTACTTATTCTGGTAATCATCGGTGGCTTAGTCCTTCGGTCTAAATAAATTCCAATCTAAAAATATCTATAGGATCTTCTCATGAAAAAATTCACATTAATGGCATTCATACTGTGCATGTATTCCACATCTCAAGCAGCGCCCAATATCTGGCAAGATAGTTTTGCACAAGGCTTTAGTTTGTATTCCCTCCAAAATGGTCAAAACCAAAAATTGACCATTTCATGCAACAGTGGCGGTGTTTTAAACGTTGATCACTCAGTGGAACTCTCAACTGGAAGTAAAGCGTATGCAAGCTTTAATAAGCAATCATCTTTCAGCTTTATCATTGATGAAAAAGCCCTTGATGTACCCACTGAAACACGATCCAGACTGAATGCAAATGATTGGAACAAACTTATCGCTCATCTAGGAAAAGCCAAAAAAATTGATGTTTTTATTAACAATAAAAAAATGGCTTCGTTCATATCTACAAAAGCCAATAAAGCTTTTGCTAAAGAACTAGTTGAGACTTGTGCTTCGCTATAATTCTCATTTTTTTAATCGTTGCGCTCATTCGATTATTGCTTATATCCATGATCAAAAAAGAAATAGGTATGCCTAGGCTTAAAAACCTAGGTAACTCCACCTAAGAACGATACTGAGTCATCCATGCCAAAGACCTCAACATTATGAGTCATTACAACTGCTTATTTATTTCTGTATATAAATGAGTTGCTGATTTTCTTCATGATGGGTGAAACATTTTATTCGTTCTAAATGAGTTTCAACGTGATCTAACTTTATAGAATATCAAAAGGATAATTACATGAAAAATCATCTGCAGCTTATCTTCAATGTGATCATTATTATTGCCCTTGCTGGAATAGCTTATCTTGTATGGAATCAATCTAAGCAATCACCAATCAGCAGCAACGTTCCATCAGATATTAATCCTGATCAAATACACGCTTCGCAAGTTGGAACAATGACTGCCCACCAACCAGACATGCCAGAAGATAGTCATGAGGATTCTCTAAATCAACCAGAAATGACTGAGAGTATTCAAACCAATACAAACTCACCAATAAAGGTTCAATCTTGTGGTGCAGATGAATACAGTGCTGATTGTGAGAATCGACAGGTACCTCGTCTTTACTTCATGTACAGCATGAACTCTAAAAACGCTGCATGGGTCGAATTTATCACTTTAGGTAAACCTATTGGATATCCAGATATCTTGATTGAGGAAGTACAGATTACATCTAAAGATGGTCATTCCTGTATGGTCGATTCATGGGGACCAGAAGGTGAAACTATAACAGATAGCGATATAGACGTTTTAATCACTCCTGCTTGTCCTGAAAAGCAAATTAAACATGTTGACTTAAAAATTGATGGGAAACTCTATCGATTCGTTTAATTTTTAAATCAAAAAAATCAAGATTTCTACTAAAATAAACCGATGCCTCTCAACACATCGGTTTATATATAGTTCTCTTCATCATTCCTTGTGACTTTAGAATATAAGAACAAAACTTAAAAATACACATGAAAACCTGTTAGTCTTCTATCAAGTCTATTTTAAAGCCATGACGATCATCTACCAAATTCATGTATTAAAACTGCGATGGCAAGATTCACAATAGAACTTTATTACAATTCCTGATTCCGAAGTGCTATGTCTCAATTCAACTAAATAATCAATTAAGCCACTCAATATCACTTCTGCCAATTTTAACATCCAAGGTGATAATGATGAACCAGATGAAAGCCGCTTAATGAACATGGTTGCTAAGCCAAGCTTTGAGATTGATGTCTTATTTGAAAATAAATGAATGACTTGCTGCTGATGAGAAACAAATATTCGATGTATTTGAGTAGACTTGCAATATGGACAACATGTTGGCATACCAAACATCTCCAATGAAAAAATATGAAAGGGTTTATAGAAATAAACCCTCATTAGCAATCACATAGATCATGATCTTCATGTAGATGATGTATGACTCAATTTTCTTTTATTAAGCCAAAGCGGATACGCAGTGATAATGAGCCAGAATAGACTTCTTGAGAAAGTATAAAGTGTTTATAATAGCTTTATGAAATATGAAAATTTAACAGAATTCAATGATATTGAGTTTAAAAATCTAGTCGAAGTGACACTGCTCCAATAGCTTGTTAAATTTTCTCTTTTTCTTCTTAAAATTAAACCACCAAATAATAAATTGAAAAATAAATATTCCAACTAAAATATAATAAGCAGTGTTAAAAAAATAATTTAGAAAAAATGCTATCCCTAAAAAGATGATAGGAAATACAATAATTGCGGGGAAAATTGCAGCGCTAGCATTTGGTTTCCTATTTTGTTCAAGATGAATAATATTGTTGCAGATAATTTCCATACAAAACAATTGCATACAAAAAAAATAATGCTTAATACAAAACAAATTATATATCATTTATTTTTAGCCTATTAAGAGCAGTCCACCACAAGACTGAAGTTTCTATTCAACTGGCTTCAGATGAAGGGTATAAACCTTATCAAATGGTTTTGGGCTTTAAAAAATATATTCGATCAATCACTCTAGCTGGTCCAACTGCTTACAAGCGATCAAATTAAGATGTATAAACTGTTCCCAAGAAATTTTTTGTTTAAAGTGTTGTTCATAATAGGTATCTACTCGACATACTTCTGGACGATTTTCGTAAATTTTACATAGATGTGAATTCAGATCATGGTGATAGCAAATACCATCACCACGATCTAAAAACTTTGTCAATTCTGATAAATCAACGTGCCTACAACAGGCTCCACACTGAGTACATGGAAATGCTATCAATTTCTAACCAATCCTAATAACCAATTTTGCGTACTTTCAGCATTTCCCATTTCAAATGGAAGTTTAATTTCCTGTTTCGCTATTTCTTGCTTTAAAAGTATATTACGTTCCAACTCAGAACTAGAGTTTGTAAGTTGTTCTGTAAATTTTGAGATTTCATCAATATTTAATCCAAACTCTAATTGAGTCAATTCGAGAATATAGCGATCTAACTCTTTATTAATTTCTTTGAAATTATCTAAGACTTTTTCATATTTAGTTTTAGTTCGATCTAAATAAGCCCAAAAATTCTGCATTATTTCACTTTGTTCAATGAAATAATTTAAAGTCAGAATTACAATACCACTTGTCAAAGCACTCACAAAGTCAACAACTAAACTTCCTAAATGCAGTGAGTTCAGAGCAGCTAAACTTTCATGTATTAGCATACCTATGATTAAACCAATACTTGCTGAAAGGATTTTGAAAGTTGCTTTAGTTAATTCACCAGTAGATAAATTCTCTGGATTAAAGAATGCCATCTTCATAATTTTTATCAAGTTTAACCAACTCTCTCTTATGATTTCCCCCCAAAGCTTTGTTGTTGTAAGAAAAATATTCAATACCGTTGTTGAAAGACTTGAAAAAATACCTGCAATTGTTGCATCCCGAAAACTAGAAACTACATCCTTAAACCGGTGCTTTACACGTTCAATAATATTTAAAACCGTGTCTTTTAAATCATCTAAAAAGTTTTTAACTCTAAATTCAACTGTTTTATACTTCGCGTATATAGAAGGAATTACAGCTTTTATTTCAAACCAAATTTCAGCAAGAATAAGCCCCAATGTCTCCCTTAAGCCCATTTTTAAACCAGTAATCCCTGCAGATGTTAAACTTGCCTTAAAAAACTTGGTACTTTGATAATAACTATTTATCTGCTTCTCAGTTTCAGCTCTTGCCTTTTGATCAACTTTTTTCATGGATTCGCTATCAACTTGTTTAAGCTCATCCAATGATTGCTGTTTTTTTCTAATTTTATCTTGGACTTGCTGAAGCTCATGCCGTTCTTGTGGCGTAGATTGCGGCATTCCCTCAAGCGCTTGATTTAACTTACTTAGTTCAATTTCGCGATTATTAATTGTTTCGGGTAAATTATCTAGAAACTTATCAACCGAATGTTGTTTTTTAGTTCTATTTATACTACTCGTTGTTGATGATAAATTTGAGTCCTGATTAGCTAAGGCTACTCCATCCAGTTCAGCTAGTATTCTTCCAGCATCATTATGAATTTCATGCGCTGATATAACATGATCCAAATCACGGTTTTGACCTTTGAATAGATTTTTATCTTTACGATAGCTATCTTTCAAAGCTCCATTTTCTTGTGCTTGTTTATCATTCCGCCCTTTTTGAATATAATTATGATGTTGATGATAAGCAGTGGAATCATATTTTTCACGATTCTCATACTTTTTCTTTTCTTCTTCTGTTGCCCATATGCCTTGTCTGACATTATTAATAGTATCAACATCTCCACCTTTTTTATCTTCAAATAATAAAAAGTCAAGACCAAAAGTTGTTACTAAGCTTTTTGTCACTACCTGGTTGATTTCATCTGACCAATCAAATGTTTTTACTGACATATATATCCCTCAAAGAACAGTCCTTAAGTTTTTAAAAACTTAAGGACTGTTTAATATTTTTTATAAATTGGTATTTGAACCATTAAAACCTTCATGGGTCTGTTTTAATGCATTCTCTAAGCCTTCAATATCAAGAACTTGCATCCCAGAATCATCAACTAAAATCTCAGGATGCCCATCTTTATCAGTAAATACATCGCCATGTACATTCCGTTTTACTTTAAACAAAGGCGTTGAAATTAAGTTAGCCATTATCGCAGCTAAGCTCATACCATTTTGGATATACATATTTGTATCTTTTGAAATACTAATAATTTTTTGCTCATCACCAGTTTTAACAATTTCATTAATTTCTTTCAATTTTTCAAAATATAAAGAAAATACTTGATAGATTTTATTTAATTCTGCATTAGCTGCGTTTGTAATTCCGAGAAGATCTGCCAACTCGTAATTAAATCTACAGTTCAACAGTTTTTTAGCATCATCTAATGTCATGTTGGTCTCAAAAATTAAGATAACTTAATTTATTAAACCCAATTTAACTTTCCACGTCAAGAATTAAGATAAGTTAATTTATTTATTCGTTCATTAAAGGTTCTTTTTATGGAAACTGTAGGCACTAGAATTAAAAAGCTGCGTAAACAGAAGAAATTTACTCTGAAAGAACTTGCATCAAAAGTAGGTGTTTCGGATGTTTCAATATCTAATTGGGAAAATGATGTTAATACGCCCAAGCATGAACATTTAACTTTACTTGCACCAAATCTCGATACAACTATTGATTTTATTATGTATGGGAAAACTGAAGATATTGAGAATGTATCAGACTTCAGACCAGTAACCAGAATGTTACCAGTTTTGACTTATATTCAATGCGGAACAATGACTAACGTTAAAAGCATTGCACCTCATGAAATTGAAATGTGGTTACCTGCACCGCCTGATGCTAGTAAAAATAGTTTCTATTTAATCTGTCAAGGTATTAGTAATGCACCAGAATTTAAGGATGGAGATTTTGTTTGTATAAATCCAGATATACCCTTCGATAATGTTCAGCATGGGGAAATGATTGCGGTATGTCAGGATGATGAGGCTACTTTTAAGGCTCTAGTAAGAGAATTTAACAGCTTACATTTGAAGGCATTAAATGAGAATTTCCATCCTAATATCATCCCATTGAAAGAAGATTTTATTTACAAAGGTAAATATGTTGGAAAATTTACTCCACCCAAAAAATTTATTTAATTCTTTTTTAAATAAGCCTGCATATGCAGGCTTTTTTGTACCTCAAAAATCATAGACTTCAAAAAATATTAACTTGTCTTAATTTTTATGTTGACAATAAAATTAAGTTGTCTTAATTTAATTAAACAAATTAAGTTTTCTTTGAGGTAACCATGAATAAATCTTCGTCTAAAACTAAGCCGACAAGCTTTGATAAAACTGTATATGCACGTTTACACGCTGATGACTTTGCTCAACCAGCAGTGAATGATCACTGGTTCTACAAAAACAAGGCTGTCGCACAAATTTCCTCAGCTGTGAAAGCTATTCGCAATGCAACTAATCAACACGATTTCAGCACAGCTATCGCTCAAGCAAATGCATTTCTTGATGCAGCATATGACTATGAATTTATTGACTTAACAGATAAGTCAAAATGGTTGTATGAAATTGCTCAAGCCACTCGTGTCCAAACGATTGGAGAGCATCAATGAACGCTAAAAAGAATAAGGCTCTGAATATTACAAAGTCTCAGAAAGATTTTGCACCCGATGTACCTGAGCAATCAGTAATTGACACTTGGCCAAAGCTCCAGCGCAAATCTGTTACTGGTCAAGACATTGCCAAGTACTTGAAAAATGCAAAAGAAGCTATGGGGTATGTGCCATGAATACTATCACCCCTGCTATACAGCAAAGCATAGCCAATATGGCATTGCTTTGCATGAAGTACTCATCATCTGAATTCGAAATCAATTTGTCTCTATATCCGACAAAAAGTGAACTGAATATTTACGTCTACCAAGGCGGTTACATTCATGCCTGGAGAAATCCTGAACAACGTATTCAGAAAACTCGCATTGATTTATCAAGACAAAGTACTGCAATTAAACAGATGCATGATGCATTTTGCAAAATTGAAAAACAGGCAAAAGGAGCAGCTCATGCTTCAAATTAATCTTGGTCATGTCGCTGTTTTCATTTTCATTATTTTGCCTTTCGCATTTGTAATAGGTGCAATTTTTACCATGTCAATCGCTCATGTTTCTGCATTAAAAAAACAGGCTGATTGTCTAAAAGAGAAATCAATTGAGGAGAAAAATAATGCTCCAATTTACTGATTTAACAAATTTTAAGCACTTTGTTGATTTAGAAAAAATCACCAATGTTGTGATCCGCCCACAAAACCCAAATTTTGTTACTGCATTCCATTTTGAATGTTCTCAAGTTTTTGCAGCAACAGTAAATCAGGAAACAGTTAATTCTATTCAACAAGAATTAGAAAATCATGGGAGTACTCAACATGCGCTCTAATATAGATCACGATGTATTCGGTAAAAAATTGCAGTCAATTGAGTTGGCCAACCAAGTTGAAGAGTTCTTAAAGAGTCAGAATCTTGAAGAGCCTGTTCAAATTCCTTTCGGTCATTCTGAGTATTTGAATACATGTAAGAAAAATGGTGTTGATCCTTACACCTTCTCTTTACGTTCAATTATGACTCATTCAGTAGAGCAAACCCATGCAGAAAAAAAGAATAATTCTGCAAAGCAAAAATCTGAAACAAACAATTCAACTTACACGCCAGACAATAGCTCAAATCGTCGTGAGTTTAACCGCAAGGCACGCGAGTTAGCCTGGATAAGTGGCCAAAAAAAGTTTGTTGGTAAATGTCAAAAACATGGTGAACAGTATTTCAATATTCGCAAACAAGGCAAAGATCAACTTTGTAGCATTTGCCAACGTGAATTTACTCGAAATCAGAATCAGAAACGAAAAGAAATGGTGGTGACAGCATGAGTACTCAAAACTTTGATTTAATAAAAAAACTTGGTCTTAAAAAAGCTCGCGACATGCTGAACATATCCCTGCCTATGAAGATATGGTTGAACTTAAAAAACAATATGATGCCTGGCATGCGCAAACTGTAGATCACGCAAGAGTTAGTCCAAATACTGTGGTTATAAATGAAGTGGTGAAAAGATGACAAATAAAGCTCAAACCCTGAATACATATCAAATGTTATTCATACGCTACATGTCACCTCTCGTTTCACTTGAAACTGTTGTTCAGGAATATATGAATAACATGTCAATTGAACATGCAAAACGCTTTGCAAGCAAACAACAATTACCTTTTCCTGTTGTTAGACTTGGAGAAAAAGCAAAAGCTGCGTGGATGGTAAATATTGTAGATTTAGCTATATATATTGATCAACAAACTGCAATTGCTAAAATAGATCACACATCAATGAATAGATGAAATTAATTTAAAGCCCAGCTCGAAAGCTGGGTAAAATTATTGATTTAATAGCTTTCTGAAGATATCGCCAACATGCACAGATGACATAAGATTTTGTAAACTTTGTTCGAATGCAAAAACATCATTACTAGTTTCTTTGTTGCCATCTATATATATAGAACAAGGGTAGCCTGATTTAGACAAATTTATTTCAGTTACTTGATAAGTTTTCTCAGAATTCATGGCCTTTAATACATAATCTAGAGTACTATTATTATTCCCAACTGATTCAGTAGACTCTGGAAGATCTAAACCTAACATTTTCCCGAGTGCTGTCCCAACAACACGATTTTTTATTTCTTCATTGCTTCTTTTTATCTCTAATTTTAAAGTGATTTTTCCTTCTTTCCATTGATTAATTTCGCTAATCAGGACCTTCAAAGCCTCAAATATTTCAGCACGATCCGCATCTTTTTTTTCAGAAACAGTTATCGCTGATTCAGCAGCAGTTATATAATTTTTCATTTTCTTACTTCCTAAAAATAGTACAACTGATAGGCCAATGATCTGAAGGGTTAATGTCTCCGTTAGATTCGTATAATTTGTTTACATCAATTATAGATACTAAATTATCATCGAAAAACCAAGGTTTTTCAAGAAATGATAGGGAAAACATACATTGATCCAAAATTTGCCATTTATGATAATGACCTTGAGCATAAAAATATGATCCATAAATTATATCATTATCATTGGGAATCAAAAGTTTCCAACAAGGATTATATAACATTGTTTTATTTCTCATAACTTCTTCTTTACTTCGCGAAGATCCAAGATAATTCACAATACATTTATCATAGGGTTCTAAATTGTAATCGCCCATTAAAATGACGTTACGCTGTTCTTCTAAAATTTCTCTTATTTGACTTTTTAAATTTATTGCTATTTGTGTAGTCTGAATTTCTGAATTTCTTAATTGACTTGGCCAATGCGATAAATATAAAACAATATCATCATCAACATCCTTTATTCTAAAAATGTACCTCTCGTATAATTTTACTGAATTTCGATCAGTGATATTCAAAACTTCATGAAAACAATATGAATTATTCGCTTGTCTTTGTGCTACTAATTTATCCGAGTAAATGACTGCTGTATCAAAATATAATAGTCCCTGTTTATCAGCACCTTCTATGTAAGAGTATTTTAATTCTTCTAAATTTAATAATTTAGAAAGCTTACGCATATCCTCAGTTGAAACCTCACCTAAACATATTAAATCGTATTTTTTATTTATAAAAATACTTAAAATCTCACTTACCTTTTCAATTTTCCCAATTGATGCTTTATCTCTTGTAGATGAACTAGGTGGTGAAAGTGCAACATTCCACCAAACCATTGATAAAGAATCTAGTTCTGAAAACGATATAGCCATATAAACCGCAATTAGAGTTTAATAAATATTTTTTACTATCTTACTTCAAAATTATCCCAGATATGGGAGTATTTTTAGCAATCTTCATTGCATCATCAAAACCTAAAACTGACTTCCTGATAATATCTAAATTGACATAACGTTTTAGACTGTTCCAGTCATCATGCAATGTATACTGTTGAATTTGTGGTATCGTTAAACCCTGTTCTGCCAACCGTGTAGCGGCTTCGTGCCTAAAATCATGAAAATGTAAATCTTCAATTCCTAAGAGATCTCTTATTCTTCGCCAATTTTTATCGATCGCATCGGCTGTAAAAGGAATTAAAAACTGAGAATCACCTCCACGACAAAGCATTTTTTTTCTTACATTGGGTTCAAGCAATAATTCTATTATTTTCTCTGCCTGGCTTGAAACCATAAACCATTTATCATTACCTTTAGATCCATTAGGATGTTTAATTCCCTCTATAAACCATTTCTTATTTTCACGATCATAATTAGAGGTTTTTAATCTGACCAATTCATTTAATCTACGGCCAGTATAGATGCACAACCAAATCAACAAATACATTGGTGCACCTACATATCTACTTCCAAAATTAAACTCATAATAACTAAATGTTGTCACCTGCTGTAATTCTTCACTTGAGATTAAGCGAGAACGTTCTTCTGAGTCTCCTACAATACGCGCCTTTCGTAAGCCCTTAATCGCTTTTTCAAACTCAACTAAATTAATCTCCAATCCCCATACAAGTTCAGCATAATCAAGGACAGATTTAATACATTGAAGATCAAAATTTATGGTTGCAGGTTTAACTGGTTTTAGTTGATAGTTTTGGTTTTCATAACCTGCAGCTCGTCTACGCGCATGCTCACCATAATCTGTACGCTTTAGCTCAGTAATACATACTTCAGCTATATCAAAAAACTGTATTTGATTTAAGGTAAATGCCTTTGATCTTCCGAAATCTTTAACTTCTTCAAGATATTTTTTTATTGCTGAACCGAGAGTCATCAAAGATGAAACATTCAGAAAAGTTGACAATAGCTCAGGATTCTTTTCTAATTTGTCCTCTTGTTTTTTCAACCAAGCTTTTGCTAGTGCTTTCGTGCTGAATGTTTCACAATCAAAATATTCAGCATCTTTCCTACGAATCTGTATTATTGCTTTATATCGTGTGCCTTTTGTTTTCGAATTTAAAGTAACAATTCGCCCCATATTGCAACCATTTTTTAAATGAGATTATTTAGTTGTAATATAGTTGCAATTAAATACAAAATATACAGAAAAGTTTCAGAAAACACATAAAAGTTACAATTCAAAATAGGTATTTAAATGACTGATTTAAAAGAAAACGTAGATATATCAACGCTTCCGCGTATATCCGTTGCACCTATGATGGATTGGACAACTCGTGACTATCGTTTTTTTGCACGTTTGTTTAACCCAAACATCATTCTATATACAGAAATGGTCACCACAGGTGCAATTATCTATGGTGGAGCAAATCGCCATCTCGATTACAACCATGAAGAACACCCGATTGTGTTACAGCTTGGTGGTTCAAATCCAAAAGAACTCGCAACCTGTAGCAAAATGGCGCAAGACTGGGGATATGATGAAATCAATTTAAATGTAGGCTGTCCCAGCGATCGTGTCCAAAATAATAAAATTGGTGCCTGCCTGATGGCTGAACCAGACTTAGTCGCAGAGTGTATCGCTGAAATGCGTAATGCAGTTGATATCCCTGTCACGGTAAAACATCGAATCGGCATTGATGACATGCAGTCCTATCAAGAAATGCTACATTTTGTCGATACTGTAGCAAAAACTGGATGCAATAACTTTATTGTGCATGCACGTATTGCATTACTGCAAGGCTTATCACCAAAAGAAAACCGAGACATTCCCCCACTTCGTTATGAAGATGTATATCGTTTAAAACAAGATCGTCCTGAGTTGCTGATCGAAATCAATGGTGGAGTTAAAACCTTTGCTGAAACTCAAGAACACTTAAAACATGTCGATGGGGTCATGATTGGTCGTGAGGCTTATCATAATCCTTACCTTTTAGCGGAATTGGGACAGCTTTGGAATTTAGATTTACCTGATCGCTTTGAAATTATGGATCAAATGCTGCCTTACATTGCCAAACGAATGCAAGAAGGCGCACCGCTATCGATCATTACCCGTCACATTCTCGGATTATTTCAAAACCTGCCAGGTGCTCGTAAATGGCGTCAAGCTTTGAGTGGTGGCAATGCCAAAACATTTGCTGATGTTGAACATGCCATTGTCAATATTAAAGAAGCAATGAAACGGACTGAAGACTATATTCGAGAGCAATCTGTTTAACTCTACTCACAACAACCATCAAGATTTAAAGTTAATACAAAACGATGTACAGCTAAAGCCCATCGTTTTGTATTGATGTTCATTGTTGAAAGCATTTCAATAATTCTTTTGCGCATTCCAGTACAGCATTATCAGCATTACAGTTCCATGCCATAACAACATCAGAGCGTGCATGCTCAACATCCAAAGCAATTAATCTGACTTGTTCAGGCAATATATTTTTGAATTCGGCAGGAACAATACAAATACCAATATTTTCTGCAACCAATTGCAATTGCGAAACTTTTCGAGATTGAATTCGGGCTTTTTTAGGCGCAAAACCCGCACTTAGGCAAATGTTAGAAACTAGATAGCTTAACCCACCACGCTCGGCATGAGGCGTGGACACAAAGTCTTCATCTCTTAATTGTTGAATTTTAACTGTACTTGCTTCTGCTAAATAATGATCTTGATGAACAGCAACATATAGAGGTTCATCATATAATTGAACAGCGCTTAATCCATCCATACTATTTAAAATCGGTGGACGAAAAAATCCAATATCAATATTGCCCTTCAGCAATTCAAGCACTTGATCCTCTGAGGACAAGTTATTGATTTCAAAATTAATATTTTGCTGTTTAGCGACTTGATCAAATAACTGGATTTTTTCTAAACTCATACTGATGGTGCTTGAGTGTGCAACTTTAACTAAACGGTGTAGACCACTGGAAATTTCTCTAGCATTTTCAATAAGATGATCTAAGTTCAATAAATTATTTTTCACTTGTAAATAGAAAAACTGCCCAGCTTTGGTCAATTTTATTTTCTTTTCACTACGATCAAAAATTTCAAATCCAATGTCTTCTTCTAACAGTTTGATTTGTCGACTTAATGCGGACTGAGCAATAAATAACTTTTCAGCTGCCGCAATAAACCCACCTTCTTCAACGATTCTAATCAAATAATTAAATTGTTTGAGTGTTGCCATATCCATCTCAAAATTAGATCAATCATGCTTTTTTCTATATTAGATTAGATTTTAAAACATCACTAGACTGAATTTAAAACTAAGGATCTAGGTAGAAAATTTATGAGCATTTCTAAGCAAATCGTGATTTTTATCAGTATTATTGGTGTTTTTTTTCTACTTTCTCGCTATGATCAATTTTTTCATAAGCAAGTGAACAATGACACATTAACAATTGAATCCAGTAAGTTACAAGACTAACTACAAACGAAGTAAAAGCCTAAATTTCTAAATAATACTGATCATGATTCTTGGATCATTTGGTAAGTATTTAAACCATTCAATCATGATCATGATACATCCATTATCCTTAGTCAGTTTACTAAGATTTTGATTTTTACATTGCTGTCAGGTGTCGTTTATTTATCGACCAAATTTATTCAGACTACGCCAATACTTATCTTTGAAAATACTCACCTCAATGTCAAAATCTTTGTGATATTTTTCGATAATTTGATCAATGACTTTGGACGGTTTTCTAAAATCTTTAGACGCAAAATACATTGTTCTTAAATTATTCCCAGTTTCACGACCAATATTTAAATAACCATCAACGTCTTTTAGCTCAGCCAATAGTTCTTGTTCTACATTTTCAAGTTGTTCATATTCTTTTGAAGGAGGCATACCACTCGAGTTTTGACCATCGTAGCTAATTTCAATAATCATCATCCATGGATGTGACGCTTTTTGATCCCAATCCAGCAAAGTACTGTTTAGAACTGCAATGAGTGGCAAACCCTCATTCGTTTCTCCTCGCAGGCTAATATATTCATCTTCATCTGTGTTGGAGCGTGTGACTTTATCTAAGCGGGAGATTTCACTATTTTTTAAAATTAAAATATTTTTTAAATTGCCAATAGGCATTAATTCTTTTTCAGCATCTTGTTTCGACTGGACAGACACCTGATCCAGTTTGGTGATTGCATCGTATTCCCCCAAATAATTATCTAAGAAAATATAAACTGCTTGTAAAAATTCAGCTTTTTGCGCTTCATTATATTGATCATGCACAACGACTAGGTCAATTTCATCTGGATACTCAGCATGATCTCCAAAATAAAAAGATAAGCTTTCTTGACTAAATTCATGTCCATGCATCGTAATACTGGTTTGATGAATATCACTTGCGGGTTTCAATGCAGTAAATTTCCAGCCCGCAATTTCTGGTGCAGCAGCCACCAGTTCCTCAACAAATATAATATTAGCAATCACTCCATCTGGCGTCAGTATCAACTCAGCGGTTTCTGGATCAGACATTCCTGTCAGAAAAAAAATCCCAGCATGCACTTTGGCTAATTCAGGCGATAATCGTTCAAAAGGATTAGTGCCACTCAGCTACACCAAGACACACTAAGACAAAAATTATAATAAAACCCTTATTATTCAATCTACCCCTCAATTTTCATGTAGACACACTAGGACATATTAGGAC